>NZ_JAHHPS010000449.1:0-7580 GCF_024606275.1 Endozoicomonas sp. SESOKO4
GGGCGGTGAGTTCGCCACGGAAGGCTTTGGCGAGGATGGATTGGGTGAGGTTGTTGACTCGTGCCAGTGCCACTTCGGTTTGTTTTTCGATGGTGTCGGCGTGGGCGAAGAGTTGTTCTACTCTTGTAACGACCGTTTTCTGAATCGCCATATCAGGAACCCACGTATCAAATTTTCGCAAATCTGCAAGATTTATTCTCTTTTGTGCAGTGCCTATCTGTTTCTCAACAAAAGCTTCTTGAAACTTCGGAGATAAAAGTTGAAATAAAATAAACTTTGGCAGCACTTCAGCGGATAGTTTAATTACAGCAAGAGCCCGGTTTACATTTGCTCCAGATAACTCGGTAGGAATTATTGCAGCTCTGCCAGTAGTTGCCATTACTGACAAGATAATATCGCCCTCATTGACAACCGTTCTTTTGAACTCATCTGATAATTGCTTTGAAATTTTAAATATATCTGTTTTATTGAATCCGCCTCTGTCACTGACATCCATAACCCGTACCATAGGAACCCCGTCCCTATCAAAGTCGCCAGGCTTCAAGACACCATAAGAAAGCTGTTTTCTGTCCTTTAAGATATCTTCAAACTTTTTGTATTGCTCTTTATTACTAGCTCCTTCAATTCCAATTAACTTCCCACTCACAGCAGCAGCCAGTACCGATTGCCGGAAACGCTTCAGGGTTTCGCGGGTGCGTTCAAGGCGGGCTTTGGTGCTTTCTACCTGTGCCAGCAGGGTATCGAGTTTTTGGGCGATGATTTTTTGCTCGCTGAGAGGTGGGACTGGCAACCTGAGAGTTTTCAGAGTAGCTGCCTTTATCCCGCTAACAGTTGTACCTGTGGCATTTAAGGTCAGAGCTTTCTGAAACTCCGGAGATCTCAGAGCATAGTGGATAAAACGGCTGGTTTCTGACACATAAGACTGTAAGCAGATGGATCTTTGTGCCAAAGCGAACTTCTCTTCAATATCAATGACAGCAACATTACCAAGAGGGGCTTCGGTAGTGATGACGACATCACCTACACAGGGTATACCTCTTGTCATCCAAGAGTCATAATCAGACTCAGCAATGAACTCCCTTGGCTGACGGTTGATAAAGCCATTACGGATATTTTTTGCCGTAATAAGAGGAATACCCTCTGCCGTTTTTTTTGGTGTTTTACCTCTGTAGTCGATGAAGTTAGCGCAGTCAACAAGGGTGGATTCTGACCACGACTCAGGCAATGTAAACTCAGTCATTACTCGTCACCACCCATAACTTCTAACAACAACGCCTTCTGCCCATCCGCCACACCACCTTCACCCAACTCCCGCATCAGACTATCCAGCTCCCCCAATGCCTGCACCAGTTCACTCATCGCTTCACCCGCAAGCACACCTGGCTCCGGCAAATTGGCAGCATCAATACTGTCCGCATCTTTCAGCCAACTGATATCAAGAGAGTCGGATTTATGCTCACTAACCCACTGACGAGAAAAACAACGCCAGCGGCTATGGGCCAGTTTATCGCTAACCCCTTCGTTTTCATCCGTTGCCGCCACCTGGTCGATCTTCTCAGCATTAAAACTGTAATCGCCTTCAGTACGCGGGCTGCTGCCATCGGGGGTGTCACCGTAAACCATTTCAAACGGTGCAAGATGAGTTGGGCCAAAGGGAGTTCGCTTGCCGAAGCTGGGCATATTGGTCCGCAGATCGTAAACCCAGACATGCTCGGTGCAGTTCTCGGTGGATTGTGGATCAGCACTACTGCCTTTGGTAAAGAACAGCACATTGGTTTTTACGCCCTGAGCGTAAAAAATACCCGTCGGTAGTCGTAGGATGGTATGCAGGTTGCATTTGTTCATCAAATCACGGCGAATCTCTGTACCCACGCCTGCTTCAAAAAGCACGTTATCTGGCAACACCACAGCCGCACGGCCACCGGGTTTTAGGTTGCGATAAATATGTTGCAGGAAAGCCAGTTGTTTATTGCTGGTCGGGTAGGTGAGGTCGGTGCGGGTAATGGAGGCTTCGCCGCCCTTGCTGGTACCAAAGGGTGGGTTGGCAAGAATAATATCCGCCGCGCTCATTTCCGTACCCACCTGACCAAGAGCGTTGCCCAGATGTACGACACCTTCGTCATCCCCTTCCATACCGTGCAATAGACAGTTCATCAGCGCCAGTCGACGGGTGGAGGGCACCAGTTCGATACCGACAAAGGCATCATTTTTCTGGAAGCGCTGTTGGGCTGGCGTAAGGTCAAACAGATCGTCGGTCTGTTCCTTGATGTAACGGTCAGCGGCAATCAAAAAGCCAGCGGTGCCTGCTGCCGGGTCCTGAACCAGTTCACCGGACTGAGGCTTGATGCAACGAACCATAGAGTCAATCAGCGGGCGAGGGGTAAAGTACTGGCCTGCACCGGATTTGGTTTCATTGGCGTTTTTCTGTAACAATCCTTCATAGAGATTACCGAGACCGTCTTTTTGGGCATCAAACCAGTTGATCCGATCAAGGGATTTAATCAACTGCTCCAGATGGCGAGGCTCTCGCAGACGAGTCTGGGCATCGGCATAGATGGCAGTAATTAATGGATCATGATGAACCCGTATCTCGGTGGTTTTGCCGGGGTCATCGGCATCGGCTACGGTGCGCTTTCCTGTGGAGAGGGTCAGCAGAATCTGACGGTAGTCGTTCATCAGATTGATGCCGGATTTATTGTTCAGATCGGTCCAGCGGCAACCTTCTGGCAACGGGTGGTGTTCCAGCGTACCGGCTTCGGTATTCTCATGAACCATCTTTATAAACAGCAGCAGGACCAGCTCGGTGACGTAGTCCGAGTAATTAATGCCATCATCCCGCAGGACATCACAGAGGTTCCAGAGCTTCTGGACGATATTATCGCTGGTCATCTAACAGTCTCTATCGGTAAAGCAAAACAGCTCTCAGTGCGTGAGAGCTGTGAAATGTGGTGGGTAAGTTTACCCGTTTGCAGTGGTTGTTGCTTGCTTAAAGTGTCAACCATTAGCTGCCTGCGCTGGCTCCCACAGGCTCTCACCCAGCAGATCCAACACATTATCGAGCTGGTCATCCAGCACTTTGTTGAACTGTTTGACCCCACCCTGCTGGGCAAAACGCTCATTGATAAACTGCTGGTCCACCACCACTTCAAAGACCAGCTGCTTGGCCAGCCGCTCCAGCCATTTGCGCTGGTTGGTGTTCCATTTGTGGCTGGTGTAGATGCGGTCCATTGCCAGGGCGACCCGCTGCTCAAAGGGCATCAAAGCTTCACCCAGGGCGGCGCGGCGAATATGACCGATGATGCTGGCCGCAATGTCCCGGTGGCTCTGTTCACGCACGGCGGCCTGCAGACCCGCTTCGTTATAACCGGCAGCGTCCAGCAGCATTTTCACCTCTTTAAGCTGTTCACGGGTAAGGTCTTTTGGTCGGTTGACCACCACACTCAGGGCAGCGGATTCATTCAGCTGGTGTTTGATAAAGTCGTTGAAACTGTCCAGGTAGTCTTCCGGGCGCTGGCGGATGCCATAGCTTTGCACCCGTTCGCGGACTTCATCCTGATGCTCAGAGATCACAGGGCGATAGTCGCTGCCTGTCAACGCCTTCACATCATTAATCTGGTTGATCAGGCCAGCATGTTGGTGGATAAATTCTGCTGCCTTTTTTGGGCCCAGCCGATGCAGATGGGTGTGCAGTTTTTTCGGTTCTACGCCCCAGAGTTCTTCTAGTTGTTGCAGCTTCTCTTTAAGTGGTTGGTTGTAGTCAGATTTATGTTCTGCTTTGCGCAACACCCGCATCAGCTTTTGGCTGAGCTGACTGAGATTGGAGTCTGCCTGGGTTTCCTGTTCGGTGTCGCCGGAGATATTGAGTGATTGTTCCAGTCTGGCGGGATCAGTGAGTTCTTCAACCAGTTGCTCAATCGTGATATTGGGGTCCTTCACCAGCGGCTTCATGCTGTTGGCGTTTTTGTTCTCCCGGTCAAAGGCTGCGAAGATATCCACGGGATCGTAAATGCGAAACACCGTTTTGCCGATCTCATCGCAGCGGCGGGTAGCACGGCCAATCATCTGTTCAAAAAGGATACGGGACTTCACCCGACGCATAAATACCAGGTTACAGATTTTCGGTACATCAATGCCTGTGGTGAGCAGATCGACAGTGATAGCGATATTCGGGTAGCGCTCATTTTTGAACTGTTTGATCAACTCTGGCGGATTGTTGCTTTCACCAGTGATTTTTTTCACAGCAGCTTCGTTGTAGGTGCTGCCGAGCTCTCTTTCAAAGGCTTCATCAAGCAGCCTTTTGACCATATCAGCATGCCTGTCCGTGGCACAGAAGATCATGGTCTTCTCTTCTCCGAGGGGGTCCAGCTCTTTTACCAGTTCATCACAGATTACCCTGTTAAAGCTCTGGTTAATGACCCGCCGGTTGAAGGCTTCGATCTCGAAATTCAGCTCATCTTTCAGATTTTCCTGTTCCACTTCGCCCGTCCGGGTATTGATTACAGAAACGGTTTCGCTCTCATCAAAGCGAATACCTTGCTGTGCCAGTTTGGTGATGTAGCGAATGGGCGGCTCGTAATCAATCAGCCAGTCGTCGGCAACAGCCTCCCTGTAGGAATAGGTGTAAACGGGTGAACCGAAAATATCTTTGGTATGGGCTGCCGGGGTCGCCGTCAGGCCGATTTTGACAGCATCGAAGTAGTCCAGCACTCGTCGGTAACTCGAGAGATACTGGGCTGCATCCCGTGTGGTCATCTCCCCTTCGGTCATTTCCTGATCGAGGGTATAACCCCTGTGTGCTTCGTCAATAATGATGCAATCGTACTGATCTATTGATGGCGGATTATCGGAGGCAAAGATTCGCTGCACCATGGCCTGTACTGTGGCGGTCTGGACGCGGGTTTCCGGTTCAACCTGTACGTTCTTCATCGCCAGCACGTCGTAGATCTGGGTAAGCGACTGGTTCTGCTCCAGCTTGGCTTCCATAAAGGTATCGTTAGCCTGCTTGCCAAGGGCGTTTCTGTCTACCAGGAAGAGAATGCGCTTGAAACGCTCTGTTTTGAGGAAGCGGTACATAAGGCCAAGAACTGTCCGGGTTTTACCCGTTCCGGTGGCCATGGCCAGCAGTGCGGTACGAATGTCTTTCGACAAGGTGTTCTCAACTGCTTCAATTGCCTTTTGCTGGTAGTCCCGCAGGTTCAGGTAATCGTAGCTTTCATTTTGCAGTGCTTTTTCTGCGGCTTCACGGCTTCGATCCAGAAGATCCTTTAACCCCTGTGGCGTGTGGAACTGAGGCAGTGCACGTTTGATATTGCTTGGCATACGAACATCACGAAACCAGATGCCAGATTGTTCCTTTATCTGGGGGACATAGGGGCGACCATTGCAGGAGTAAACGAATGGCACAATGTAGTATCCGCCCATACCATCGGACCAGGGTTCACTGCGACCCGCCAGTTCAGAGGCTGCTTTCAGGGGAGGTTCGATTTGTAAACCACGACTGTAGTCTTCTGCTTGAGGTATTTTACCGGAGACATTGACGTTCTCACGTTTGGCTTCCACCACGGCAATGGGCATCAAACCGTGGAATAAAACGTAATCAGCCCAACCTCTTTTGCCATTCTCTTTTACTGTTGGCCACTCGGCGATGGCCTTGAACTGATTGTGTTCGGGCCGTGCACCTTTCTGCCAGGTCAGTTCCTGTGTATCAGTCTTCCAACCGGCTTCGGTAAGCATGTTATCTATGAGGATTCGGGTCATTTCTTCATCAAGATTGACCTGCTGACCAGCGGTGGCTGTCTGGAAGGCAATAGTTTGCCGTTCGTCAGCCTGTTCCTTCTCAGTTAACGCTTTGACTCTGGCGTCAGCCTCGGCCAGTTTTGCTTCGTAAGATTTACGCAAATCTTCCAGAGCCTGGTCGTGTTGTTTGACCTGCTCCTGAAGCTGCCGGGCTTCTTTGTCCATCTCAAAGGCAAGAGCCTTGTATTCTTCCTTTTCTTTCAGGTCCAGTTCTTTGTATTGCTGGCTGGATTCCAGCTCAACGTTTGCAGCACTGAGATCAGCTTTCAGCTTCTCAATCTGTTCATGCAGTTCACGCAGTTGTCGACTGGGATCAGGCGGAGGAAGGAACGGGCCTGGATTAAAGCGGGCGTTTTTTGTCAGGGAACGATGAAACCAGATTGCCAGCTCACGGGCCACCCGTAAGCCACTGATCGCTTCCCGGTGACTGGTCTGGAACTGATGCGTTGCTTTGTTCCCTTCCTTCCGGAGGATATGAAACATCTCCCGTACTTTCGGGTCGAGACTAAGCTCCCTGTTAAGGCGGTAGAGCAGGTCATTCTGGCTCAGGGGCTCCTCTGATGTGATGCCACAAAGTGAGGCAATATGCTGAGCCAGGGCTTCACCCAGCTGGCGAAGTTTGATCAAAGTGGTGTTGGGATCGCTTGAGAAAGAGCGCTCGGCTGCTGTTGCCAGCTCCAGAAAAAGCGAGTCATGCTCTGCCAGAAACTGGAAGTTTGAAGGTTGAGCACCTGGTTTTGCTGCCATATCACTGTCTTCCTGATTGCCCGCAGCCCATTGAGGCGAATTGGTCTTTTCGTTGTTTCTGACTGGTAGGGATGATTCTAACGTGTCATCTTACGACATTGGAATCGTAGATAAAATTACCTGTATGAAAATATGTATATGCCTTTGACGGGCGATCATTTTGAACGACATTTTTTGATAAAATTTCGTACATATTCCTGTCCATATTGAGAAAGATGATGGAATATTTTATCGACGCATTCCGTAAGTACGCAGAATTTAATGGTAGAGCCTCCAGAAAGGCCTACTGGATGTATTACTTGTTCTATTTGTTGTTCTATCTGGTAGCAGGGGGATTGGACGCCTTTGGTGGAGCCGGGCTGTTTTCTGTTTTGTATTGTTTGGCCGTTCTGGTTCCCGGCATTGCCGTTACCGCTCGCAGGCTTCACGACACAGGTCGTTCAGGTTGGTGGCAGTTGATCTATTTAATTCCAGTGATTGGCTGGATTGTGATGCTCGTTTTTCTGTTACAGGACTCACAGCCAGACAATGAGTATGGTAACCAACCTTTGTCATAATTCGTTTGCATCGATCAGTTTTTGTCCACTGTTTTGAATGGTGGCCAATGCTTGAAAAGGCCAAAATTAGACGGGGTTAGCCATTATTTAAGCTGCACAGAAATAATCTCAAATTATCTGGGTGTCATATGTCTGTGGTGGGAGTAGTGGTCTATTGATTTTTTCCCTAGAGCTTGTCCGGTTGATCGCAAAGTTTATTTTCTAGTGAATCGCCTATCTTGGCAGTTGTGGTTGGTTTTTCGGTGCATTGTTGGGCCCGATACTCAGAATCAAAAAAATGCTTGGTTCCGGTAACCCCCATAAATGGCAGTTTTTTTGCTTTGCGGATAATACGCCCGTTGCGATCCCGTTTGGCTGGAAGCTCCTTGAATGCCCCGAGTGTAGGGTCATCCTTGGGGGTTAAGTGGAATTCAAAAGTAGGGTGCGAGGCTGAGCAAATCCCGGGGTCTAGAGAGCTGACTAGTTTTCCTGGTGTAGAGT
>NZ_JAHHPS010000450.1:0-5689 GCF_024606275.1 Endozoicomonas sp. SESOKO4
CAGTGTTGGGCTCTGGATATTGGTGAGGGTTATAAAAAGCTGTGCCAGCATTTTGATGGATTGTTTCTGGACTTTGATCAGGGCAGTGAGATCGGTATGAACCCATTCGCTCTGGTCCATGACTATGAAGAGGAAGGCGATATTCTGCTGGCACTGATCATTGCCATGGTGTCTCCACGAGAGCCTTTAACCCCATATCAGGAAGCCGGTTTACGTGAACAAATTCGGGAACTCTGGGAGGGGGAAGGTACGGACAGCAGTATTGATCTGTTACAGGAGCGATTACAGCAACATCCGGATGAGCGTATCACCGACCTGGCCGTGCAGCTTGGAGCCTTCACTTCCAAAGGTGAATATGGTCGTTTTTTCTGTGGAGACAATACGCTGGATATCAATCAGTCTTTTACCGTGCTTGAACTCAGGCATCTGGACAATCGCAAGCACCTGCAACGAGTGGTGATTCTGGAGCTAATCTACCTGATCCAGCAGATTATGTACTTTGGTGATGTCAGCCGCCGGAAGTTGGTGGTGATTGACGAAGCCTGGAACCTGATGCGGGATACTCAGGGAGCTGCCCTATTCATCGAACATGGTTTCCGCCGTTTTCGACGATTTAATGGTGCCAACCTGATGGCGGCACAGCGGATTGAAGACTTTTATGAAACCGCTGCAGGGCGGGCCGCGATGGATAACAGTGCCACTCAATTTCTGCTCAAGCAACAGCTGTCCACTATCAATGAATTAGAAAAGCAGCAACGCTTACCCTTATCACCAGAAGGTTACAAACTGCTGAAAACCGTCCATACCGTTGAAGGCAAATATTCAGAAGCATTGGTGCTCACAGAACAGGGCTCTGGAATTGGCCGTTTGATTCTGAATCCCTTTAAAAAGCTACTCTATTCCAGTCACCCTGAAGATGAAAGTGCGATCCGGACTTATCGATCTCGGGGACTTTCTCTGAGTGATGCCATTATGCAGGTACTGAAAGACAGGAATGCTGTATAACTATCTACGTTGACACTGAAACTACCGGCCTTAGCCCACAAGACGAGATTGTTGAGATAGCTATTGTCAATGATGATGGTGAAGCTCTCCTGAATACACTGGTCAGACCAACACACCATGATTGCTGGCCGGAAGCCCAGGCGATTCACGGAGTCAGTCCAAAAGCAGTGGCCCATGCTCCGACTTATGATGAGCTTCGGACTACAATCCAGACGCTGTTTCAGAATCAGGAAGTGGTAATCTACAACAGGGCGTACGACAGCCAATACCTGGGCATAGAACTTGGAGCAGCGAAAATCGTACAGTGTTGCATGCTGCTGTTTGCCCAACACTTCGGTGAGTGGAGTGCCTGGCATGGCAATTACAAATGGCAGAATCTCAACAAAGCCAGTCAGTATGTGCTGCACAAATGGGAAGGCGAAGCGCATCGTGCTTTGTCCGATACGTTGGCAACACGAGCGGTCTGGCATTACTTAACCCGCCCTGAGGTTCGCCAGCGGATTGATGAATTTAAAAACGTATGACTCTCTCACCCTTCTGGCTGGTGATTATTCTGCTATTGCCAGCCACCAATACAGCACTGCCTTCTAACCTCACTATTAATCTGTTTGTATCTGAAGCTCTGGGTGAGGTGACTCTGATTGAGTTACTGCGGGATACAGAATCTCTTCACAACTTCAATATCATCGTGCGAGGAATGGGAGCCAAAGATACCAATCTGACTCATAGTATCAGTCGCTGGCAATACCGGATAAAGCAGGCCGGTGTCGGGAAGGAGATTCAGATCAACCCTGTTTTGTTCCGGGAGCAGAATATAAATCATGTACCCGCAATGACTGTTGTCGTTAACGGCAATACTGAACTGACCGCTTTTGGTGTTACCTCACCTGAATGGATGATGCGCCAGTACCGTGCCGACAGACGTGGCAATATTGGAGCCTATGGCTCAACACTTCCTGTCAGCGAACCGGATTTATTGGAGCATTTGTTGCTGCGGCTCAAACAACAGAACTGGCAGCCCCTTCAAGAAAAAGCACAGAAACGGTTGCAGACTAAAACCCTTTCTTTCGGAGCTAAGCTCCCGACCAGCCGAGAGGCATCCAGCAAAGTTGTGAAAATACCCGGTCACTGGCGTACACCTATCATTGCCGTGAATATTAACGATCGTCAGCAATTGAAGGTTGTGATTCCATGGTTACAGCAATATCCTGATGCGCTGGTTTTGGTATCCAGTGGATCACTGCAACAGTTTCAGAAACTATCCAGTCTCTGGCATGTGCATGCAATTTACATCATGCCCCCGGAGCTGATTCATCGCTTTCAACTGACAACCTTGCCCGCATTAATGACACCAGAAAACCTGAATCACTGGCGAGTGATGACAGCAGCAGTATCAAATTTTTCTGCCATTGATCTGGTGTCATGGGCAAGAGCTTTGATTTCCATTTCAGCACAATCTGCCTCTGCTCAGGAAACCACAGACAACCCATCAAAAGCCCTGTGCCAGAACGTACCGATTCTGTCAGAGAAACTGATTAATTCTGTACCCTGGAAAGAGCTGTTTCCTATTCGTATTGGACTGGCAAAACTGGGTTCGGGTAAAGAGCCTGATGACAGAGCTAACAGCATTACGGGCTCATGTTTCTGCGAAGACAGCGTGGGCATGTTTCACCCTGGCGTGACTACCGGCTTCTGGCGACCTCAAAAGCTGATTGAACTAACCCGCAGTCCCGGCTGCTTGATGGCATTGGGTGGTCACAAGCTACATATGGTTGACCAGCGTCGTTGGGGAACACTGGGTTCTGCAAATATTCCCAAAGGCTTAACCTATCTCCACGCTCACGTTTACAGCCTGCCACTGATTGAAATGCTGAATATGTATACCGGTTTTGGCGGCTGTACCAGTGACCTGGTGGATTTTGACCTGCTGAATTTGTCAGAAGTAGACCCGTCGTGGAATCACCCGGAGCTGGCCTCCCTACTCTCTCCCGACCTGGCTGCTTATGCCAATCCTGCGGCGATTAATGCTTGTACAACTGATGGCCTAGCCGCTTTGAACTCACAACCTATGGATAATCTACACTGGTGCGCTGGTAGCTGGGGTTCCCTTTATCCTCTATCCGGTTTTACCAGCACCTTCGGTCACTTTGCCGATAACACCAGTCTGCTGGCAACACGTGCTCTAGCCAAAATTCACCGGATTGGTCTTGGCAGAAAAACCATAGGAGAAGAGGCCCAGTGCCAGAGCCGGATCACTCCCTGGCTCCCCAAAAGCCAGTACAAAATGAGCATGTTCTGGCCTGAGCCGGAAAAGCAGAAAGCACACTGGATAGGAGCTTCAGCCGCAACATGGGGAATGCATCGTCACCCATTGGCTAAAGACGACGCTATGTATCTGCTTTGGCAATATCGGGATTGTTGCCAGACCGTCAGTCAATGACAATACGTGCCTGCTACAACCTACTGGGTCGGTTGTTAGCTATCTGCTTTCACACGGTAATGGCAGAAACCACTCAGGAAGCCACTCGCACATTTGAGCAGCATACCCACTCAACCTGGCTCCATCAGATTAACCAGCAATCTGAAGCTATTACAAGAAAGCCTCAACCTACTACCAACCAGGTACCAAACCTGTTGATGGAAAACCCTTCAGACACTACTCACCGTAGGAAGTTGGAAAGTTATTATCAAAATGAAGATTTCGATGGCTTACAATCTTTTGGTGAACAGCGGGCGCAACAACTGGAAACCGAACAATCTCCGGAAGGTGAAGCCTGGCGTTTACTGAACCAGTCACCGGATCGATATTACCCCGATGCCAACGAACACACGATTCTCCACCCTGTAGAGCAAAGTATTAAGGCCCTGCAGCACCCCAACACCTGGTCTAAACAGAAGCACTGGCCTACAGATGCTAATGGCAATCCCATATACGACAACTCTTTAGATGGGCAGAGCGAAATGAGTGCCACGATCGCACGACTACGTCGACACTTCAGAGGCTGTGACTACCAAAGAACACTGGTACTGAAACAAGACCGTCAGGTACACAGCCCGGACATCAGGGAGTGCAGCCGGGTTCTGGTTAAAGATCACAGCCTGACGCTCAATCGTCACCTGACTGTCCAGCCTTTTTTGAAACATATACGCGGCAGCAGTATCTCCGGTCTAAAAGCCTGCGACAGTGGTTCAGACACAGAAGGTTGCCTGGAAATCCGGTTGGGCATCAGCCGCAGTGCTGACAACTACTACCGCTGCCGCTGCTGTATTAAGGAAGAGTCACTGACGGTGAAAATGCTGAAACCCGAAGCCCTCAATCAAGTCAAACTGGTCGATGCCCGCTGGGATGACCGCATTCAACTCTGGCTGAATGATCGTAAGCTCTGGCAAAGCAACCCAGATTTTCCGCCAGAATCCGGTGGCCGGTGTGACCGGGATAAAAACTATTACCTGAACCAGGAAGTCAGCCTTGCCAGGGAAGTCATTCAGTCCGGGGCACCCGATATATCCTTTCGGTTAAGAACCTCCGTCGGTGATAAAGGGGAAGGCTTTGCCCTGATCCGTCTGTATTTTGATCTTAGCCAGCTGGTTTCATCAGACCATTGGGGGACCTTGGCACAACAAGAGCTGCTGGCCAATATGCAGCAGTGGCATAACGATGGTTTATGCAAGCCGTCGTTTCAATGCCTTGAACGACTGCCTGCGGCTGAATATACCGTACATGGCAAAACCGTCCCTCTGTTCTCTTCACTGTCTCCAGAATTACCTTCGGACTGTAAAATGACCAAGGCTGAAGTCGACTGTTTCTTCTACAAAACGAGATCATCACAATCTCCGCCGGATCACTGTGCTCACTATGCCAATACCCCTCACTGTGAGTTTCTGGACAGCCGTTGTTTAGGTGAAAAGTCCGGCATCTGTTATACCCGACAGGATCGTTATGACTGTGGCTACAAAGGCCACGTGAATCGCATCGGTATCGAGGAGAGTATTCACTGCGAAGGTCAACCCATGCAGTGCATGTTAGGCGAGTGTCAGGCCAATATTACCGATGCGGATAACACTGACTTTGCCAGTGCCGTCAGCGGTCTCCATGCCGCAAAACATATGGCGCACGATATACAGTGCAATCAGGACGGGAGTGGTTGCAGGATATTCAGCGGCAAGCCCTGCACCTGCAAACAAGGCATTTTCAATATAGTGGACTGCTGCAATCTACCTACCCATGTGAATTTTGCCAGCTATATGAACCTGCTGCTGATGGGCTATCTATTTGATCAATCAGCAATCCATCTACAGGGGAATTTTCCCAATCAGCTGACTGGGTCTTATCAGAAAATGAGGGAACCACTGATGGAGGGCATCAACAAGCTCATTCAGCCTGCAAAGAATCTATGGTCCGATTTAGGCAAAAGCTGGGACAAGCTCACAGAAAGGCTATGGCCGACAACGGCTGAAGTTCATACCCAGGCTGCCACTGCCAAGCCCATTGCCGGAGAACTGTCGCATGAAGCTCAGAAGTCTATGCTCGGCAATATGCAGCAACAACTGATGCGAAAGATGGCAGAAGTCGTCCATAAAATTCTGGGCGAGGATGCCACCAATCTGCTTTTTCGAACGGTTGGTAACAACCTGGCTTCTCAGGGCGGTCAGCTGAGCCAACAAACCCTGATTATGAACCCGG
>NZ_JAHHPS010000451.1:0-1455 GCF_024606275.1 Endozoicomonas sp. SESOKO4
CTGTGAAAGGGAGCTAAAAAGTAGGCTTCGGCAAAGCCACAAAGAAAACCTGAAAAGCTATAAAATTCCTGAAGCCTACCAACACCTACTTTTATTCACTACAGCGAAAGATATTCACAACCTGCAAGGTGTTGAAGAGCTGCTTGTAGAAATCAACTTACGTAGGTGGTCCAGGGAGCCTGACCTGGAATAGCGCAACCGGAACCACTGGAAGCTTTTCAAAGCCTTTATGTCGTTCGATAACATGCAGGTTTAGCTCCGAAAAATAGCCATTCAATGATTAGAGGATGCGACTGTAATGTACCCATTCAGGTGATTTCCGGACTGTATTCTGAGTTGATGTTTAATTTCTTCATATTTCCTGACGGGGTGCTCAGTACATCTGGACAATCCGTTTTTTCAGGTTGCTGGGACTCTGTTGCAATGTGAAATGTCTTGCAAACCGTTACTTGATGCTGATGCTTACAAGCTGTCACACCTTGCTCCATTTTCATACTACCCACACCAGTGTGTGACAGCCCGATTTGCTTATGAACCGCCCTGGATCGAGCATAACCCCGCATAAAAGCCAATGACTCCAGATTGATACTGTAACGCCTGACCCGCTTCCCCTTAGCAGTATCAGCAAGCATTTTCCCAGTCCGCACCTGCTGACTATTGATGACTAATCCGGCCATTCTCAACAATCGATTGACGAAATTGCAGGCCGATTTTGGGCGCTGAAATTTTGCCCCTTCCGAAGTGTTCAAAATCACAGAATCCGGTATCAGCCTGAGCTGGTTCAGCATGAAAGGATACTCATTATGGTAAGCCTCAACTCTATCCACCACCTGCTCTGCTTCTTTCTCCCCCCATGATTGCTGGTAATCCCAGTTGGGAAATAATGGCTTCAGAAGCTCTCGATAAACATCAACGCCAATGGATTCAAATCGTCGATGACAAATGGAAGTGCTTTCCTGATCAGGCTCTGGCCGGTAATGGCTACCATCCGGCAATGGGAACTGCATAAATCGCCTGAGTCGTGTCAGCCCAACCTTCTTCCAGAACTCAATATCCTCACCTTTCAGAGCTACCGGCTCAATACCCAACTCTTCACAGATTCGATAGCGTTCACAACTGCATATTTCCTGTAGCCTTGGTTCGACTTTATGAGACAGCTCATCGTACTGGCTTGCAGAGACGATAGGCGACTGTTGTATCGCTGCCCTCTCCTCTTTTTCCACCTCCTCTTCAGTGGCTTTCCAGCACAAATCAAACGATTCTGATTGTTGTTTACCCTGGTAATACTCCATAGCAAATCCTCGGTTCTGCATCAGATAAAAAAGACCATTGCCGCCCAATGCCTTGAGCTTCACCTGTCGGCTACGCTCTGCTTCACAAAAGCCATCGTATTCCCCCACCGTTACGCCATCAGTATTGCGCACATAGCGTTGGGCGTACTGCAATGCCCGGACT
>NZ_JAHHPS010000452.1:0-2119 GCF_024606275.1 Endozoicomonas sp. SESOKO4
GTTCAAATACTATGGATTTTCCGTCTTTTTTGAGCAAAATTTCACCGATTGACTGCCTTGCACTTGTCTCAAGCTTGACTACCTCACCATCCCGGTGAATCATGGCTTGCGGCAAAAACTCACCCAAGTGCAAATAAGAATAAGCACCCGACTCGGTAATATTCAAAAATTTGTTCAGGCTCCATTCACCATGCAATCGTTCTGCTTCGGACAAGCTATAACCGTTTTTGATTGCATGCACCGAAAAATCTTCGGTTGGTGTAGAGTAAGCGTCGTGATTCTTATCTGCAGCATGGATGTTTTGAGGGATAACAAAACACGCTAATAAAGAGAACCAGCCGAGGGCGGATGTAAGCATGGTCAGAGTCTTTGGCATAAGCCAAATCCATGAGTTGACTTAATCAATGTTTACCGAGCAACTATCAATTTAGCACATAAAAGCAAGCACGTTGAGATAACTGCTTGTGATATCATACCCGCCGGTTTTGAATCACAGCAGTTGCAGGAATCATCGATGATCGATAAAGCCTCCCTTATCGGTAGTATTGCCGGCAAAGCAGGTCAGGTACTGGGTGGGCAAAAAAGCCAGACCCGGGAAGATATTGAGCAAAACATGAAGGCTCTGGTGGGCAGTGCCCTGGCCAAATTTGAACTGGTCACCCGTGATGAGTTTGATGCCCAGGTCGCCGTTCTTAAGCATACCCGTGAAAGACTGGAAGCCCTTGAAAAGAAGGTGGCCGAGTTGGAAAAAGCCAAACAGTCTTAGCCCTGTTGCTGATGTCATTAGCCGTTCTCGCCCTGAGAACGGCTAATGCATACACCCGACCAGATTTTACTCTTCACTGACAATATTGATTATTTAAAAAAATAATTAAAATCAATAATTTAGATAATTATCACTATTAAACCCCTCGGTAGTTTTCCCTATAGAGGTACTCCTCTCTTCGCTATAGCATTGAGCAACAAATTAAGATAGTTGCCTCAATAATAATATGCCATGGCATTGGCCAGATCCTTTCAACAAAGACTGGTCTCAAGGACAAATAGAGAAAATCTCAGGAGAACCATCACTATGACACGCACACTTTCAATGTTTACTCTGCTGATGAGCATGATCATGTCTGGCTTTACACAGACTGCTTCCGCCGCTGGCTGGGAACTGCTGGGCGAAAAGAAAGTCAGTCGTCGTGCAGAAGCAGACACCATCCGTGTTGGTCTGAGAGACGGTGCTTTCAAGCGTCTGCAATTCAAGGTCAAAGGAGCTGACGTGGATTTCGACAGAGTCATCGTGCACTACGAAAACGGTCAAAACCGTGAAATAGCCATCCGCAGCAAAGTCAGGAAAGGCGGCAGCTCTCGCGTCATTGACCTGCCCGGTAAAGCAAGGGCCATTGAAAAAGTAAGATTCTACTACGACACTGATGGAACCGGACGCGTTCAGGCCAGTGTTCTGCTCATGGGTAAGTCTGCCTGATGAAAAAACGACTGTTTACGATTTTAGTTTTACTCACCACCTTTTCACCGGTCTCAACAATGGTCCATGCCGGCTTGATCGATAATGATCGGGATGAAGTCCGTGAAGAGCGACGTGATGATCGTCAGGATAATCGTGAAGAGCGCCGTGATGATCGTCAGGATAATCGTGAAGAGCGTCATGACGACCGTCAGGACAATCGTGAAGAACGTCGAGACGATCGTCAGGATAACAGAGAAGACAGAAAAGACGATCGTCAAGATCACCGTCATAACCGCTGGGATGGACCGAAGGTCATCAAGAACAATCTGGTCGTTGTAGCCCCAAGAAAAAGGGTGATCAGAAACAATATTGTCGTAGTTAGAAACTATGGTAATTCCTACTACGGTTATGGCCACTACCACGACGACAATGATGCTTACAAATGGCTGGCGTTTACGGCCATCACGCTCAAAATTCTCGACAACATCAACGAAGCTGCGCAACGTGCTCACGAAGAAGCCCAGATCAAAGCAACTACCGCTCCGGTCGGTGAAAAGATTATCTGGGATGAGGGCGACTCCTCCGGCTATGTTGTGACCACCAAAGAAGGCAAAAGTGCCTCCAGCGGTCTGGTTTGCCGTGAGTTCCAACAGTCCATTACGG
>NZ_JAHHPS010000453.1:0-1177 GCF_024606275.1 Endozoicomonas sp. SESOKO4
ATGCTAGTTATCATTTGCTGGTTTATCACTGTTTGGATGTAGCTGCGGTTGGCAGTTTACTACTTGATCCAGAAAAAAAACTATGCCAATCACTGGCCAGACAGTTGGAATTAGAGCCTGACTGGTTACAACAATGGTTCACATTTTGTTTGATGTTACATGATGTAGGTAAATTTGCCCGTTGCTTTCAAAATAAAGTGACAGGACTCTCTTCAGAACTGGTGCCTGAAGTTACAGGTAAAAAAGATATTCGGCATGATTCTCTGGGTTTTACGCTCTGGACGAATGAGTTGTGTAAGCTGATATCTGACATTATTCCGTCCCAAAAAACGCAGCGTTCCGTCCACCCCTGGCTGGAAATTGTTTGTGGTCATCATGGTAAACCCCCACAGCCCCTGAGGACAGTTAAGACAGCCCTTGTTCCTGAGGAAGACATTCCCGCTGCGGAATCTTTTTTGAGAGAAATAGCCAAACACTGGTTGCCTGATTTGACACCATTAAGCTCAATCAATAAAGAAGGGTTTAAGAAGTCTTCATGGCAATTGGCAGGTGTTGCCGTTCTGGCAGACTGGCTTGGTTCTGACCAGAGCATTTTTCACTATAATAGCGATATACAGCCTTTACCTGAATACTGGAAACAAACAGCACTTCCTAAGGCGAAAGAAGTTTTGTCAAAACGCGAGTTCCAGCCCAAAGCCATCACCCCTTTCAGATCCATTCAAGACCAGTTCGATTTTATTCGACAACCTACCCCTCTGCAGCAGTTTGCTCAAAGCGTTGAGATTCCACAAAACCCGCAGCTATTTATTCTGGAGGATGTGACCGGAGCCGGAAAAACGGAAGCGGCTATGGTATTGGTGCATCGTTTGTTGAGTCAGGGGTTGGCAGAAGGGTTGTATGTTGGTTTGCCGACCATGGCTACAGCGAATGGCATGTACGACAGGTTAAAAAACAGTTATCGGTCCTTATTTCAAGGGAGTCCCAAACCTTCTCTGGTCTTGGCACACGGAGCCAGCCAGTTGTCAGAAGATTTTCAGGAATCAATTCAGCTGGAAGATCAACAGAGCGACCAGACTTATGCGGCAGGTGATCAAACTGCCAGTGCCTATTGCAACCAATGGCTGGCAGATAGTCGCAAGAAAGCGTTATTAGCTGATGTTGGTGTTGGTACGATTGA
>NZ_JAHHPS010000454.1:0-4601 GCF_024606275.1 Endozoicomonas sp. SESOKO4
CTGCCAACCGCAGCTACATCCAAACAGTGATAAACCAGCAAATGATAACTAGCATCGCCATTTTCGGATGAATGACCTGCTTTGCCCCAATAGTTGTAGAAAGACATGCCTGCTTCCACTCTATAACAAGAACTTCACATTATAACGAGTATTGCTTAACGGCCGAACCTTGTGCTGACAACGATTCACGGATTGAGATTGACACAAAAACCATCAGTGAAGTAATTCAAAGGCGATGAGAATAGAGTGTTTTTAAGAACTTAGAAAAATCATCCCTCCGGTTTCTATCGTCGTCTACTCTTTAAAGCCACGGGCCGACAGCGCAATTTGCACAGATTGATGACTTCAGGTCGCTTCGCAGTTTTACTTTGGTGATGTCGCTATGTTTCGTTTGAGTTTTTATCATTTTTATCAGCTCCTCAAGTTGTTGGCACTAGCTTTTGTCTCTCTGCTCATGCAGCTTAGTGGCTCCAGCGCTGATGAATGTTCGGGTCACAAAGACCCGGGTGCAGCGACTGAATGTAACCCGTCAAGCGACCCTCCGGCATCAGAAGAGAAAGCTGAACCGAAACCTGGGTATTCTTTTGTGGGCAGTGAATATGTGGGTTTCTTTATAAAAGGCTCCGTTCCCCGCGACAAGGCCATTGAGCTGGCCGGCGAGGCTTTTCAATTCGTCTCGCCGACAGACTCAGCGGACCGTGTACGCTGCGCTATGCTGGTGGTCACTATTAACATAGACAGCGCCTTTAAGATTCCATTGCATTACTTCTTTCATTTTCCTTACACCGAGGCTATCTGGATGCTGGAACTCAGCAAAGGCTCATATCTGGCAATCAAAGCACATACTGATTCATTGACAATGAAATATGTTCTCGAATATTTTGACAAATACAATACATCTTATGGCTCAATGACAACCAAAAAAGTAAACGGGAACGACACTTTTTCTCTCCGTTCAGAGGAGGATCTTTTATTTTCAGCCACCTTGGGCGAATCAACAGAGAGTGATGATACATCGCTAATAGAGAATTTATGGACAAGAAGCGCTAATGGTGGCTATTACAAAATTCCATGGGGGACTGCCAAACCTTCTGAAGCCTATTCCATAAAATGTCAGGTAGACGACAGCCTTGACAAAAGTATCTTTGGAGACGTCATCTGGGACAAAACTGCACAGCTCTACATGAAACGCAAACATGAATGTTCCATGGCGACTTCCGCTGAATTACCACCATTGTCCGATTAAGCCTGTTCCAAATCTACTTAAATATCAGGCAGGGCTATACCGCTCCCCGCTCGAGCAGGGCACCCGGTAGAGCAGCCTGGTGATATTGAAGCCTTATGGTTCAGTTAATGCTCTGTCACTCCCAGGGCACTGCTCTGCATCTCAATACTGGTGCTGCAGAAATCCCCTGAACCGTCTCTTGCTGATAGCATGTTTATGAGTCTCACTGCTTTGTGGGAGCCATGCGTCATATCCAAACCGGCATTACTGTGTTTCACCGGAGCTGACTCTCCGTGATAGACAGTGGCGGCAATGGTGATTTTATCGAGTTCTTTTGGATCGACTTCAAATGGGCTCTGGTCCAGTACCGTGAAGTTGGCATACTTGCCGACATCAATGGTACCAATTTCGTTTTCCAACCTTGCGGTATAAGCTGCGTTGATAGTGATGGCTTTGAGTGCGTCTTCGACACTGATCCGCTCCAGTGGCCCAAGTGTCCTGCTGCCGGATAAGCCTATCCGGTTAACGGCTGCCCAAGCCAGGCTGAGCGGCTGCGCCGGTGCCATTGGCGCATCAGAGTGCAAAGAAAGTATGCCGCCTGCTTCAATGAACGACTGGCCTCGGGACATATTTTCCGCCCGCTCTTTCCCAATTCCATGAACACTATAAAGCTCACCCAGTATGTGCGTGTAGTAAGGGTTAACGCTGAAGTTAGCACCTTGCTCCACCGCACGGTTAATATCATCCAGGCCGGTAAAACCTAAGTGATGGTATCCGGTGCGGTGATCTTCCCGTGGCGTGTCTTTGTTTAGCGTTTCAACAATATCAATGGCGGTTTCAAACCCCAGGTCACCATTTGCATGGACAATGACAGTGTAATCGTCGTTCCAATATGGCCTCATGCTGTCTTCGAGTTCTTCCGGTTTTTGGATCCACTCGCCTTCGTGGCCATCGGTGTAGCCCTCTTTCATGTGCATCAATTGGCTATACATTGCCCCATCAGAAAATAGTTTGACGTACTTTGGCAGCCATTTGATCTGGTCAGATTCCTTGTAAGTCCGGGTTTGTTGTTCAGCCAGCGCCTTGCCTTTCTCGGCATCATTTTGCGACAGCATATAGGTAAAGTTGCCCGCAGGAATCAACCAATAGTCCATCGGAAAGGTATCCTTCATCAAGACATCAACCATTTCGTTAAACATCTCCGGTGAAAGCAGGACACCCGGGTCAATAACCGTGGTGATACCCCCTGAATGGACATAGTCTTTGCTGCGTTTAATCCCTTCGGCAAAACGTCCTGATTCAAAGAAATAGGTAAAAAGCTCGTTCATGATGGCTTTCAGACCCGTTTCGTAGGCATGACCGTTATCCCAGTTAAGCTGGGATATTTTTTTTCCCTCCCAATCGGCTTGGTTCCAGCCCAGCACCGTCAGGGCGGCGTCGTTAAAATAAACTTCGTGAAAACTGCGGTGCCATACAATAATGGGCCGTGTTTCCGAGAGTTTATTCAAGGCCGATTTGTTCATGTTCTGGCCATGAAAATAGTTATGATATCCCCAGGTAATAAGGGGTTCTCCCTCAGGTAAAGACCGTTCCAGACGAGCGAGCTGGTCGAAGTACGCTTTCTCATTTTGGACACCCTTCACATACCCCCAGGGGAATGCCCAGTCTGCGGGGGTGATAAAATCCATGCTCAGTAACAGGCTGCTCATCCAGATATGCATATGGGGCTCGACAAAGCCCGGCAGGATCGTTTTATCGAGGAATTGTGTATCAACCATCAGGTTGCTTTCATTTTTGTAGGCTTCTATCAACGCTTCTTGCTGACCGATGTTGATGATCTTGCCGTCCTGAACGGCAATGGCTGTGGGTTTGCCATTAATTGTCTCTGAAAGGGTAATGATGTCGTTGGAGACAAATACAGTGATCGGGCTGTTGAGGGGCCCATCGGGTGCCCCTACCAGTGAGCACCCGGCCAGGATGGATAATGACACTGTTAAAACGGAAACTTTAAAGATGTTTTTCATATTGTAATCTTTCAATGAAAAAGGCAGAGCACCTCTGGATGAACCACTCTGCTGAAGGCAGGGTGAAAAATAGCAATTTTTAACGGTCATGATAAATGCATTATGATGGGCAATATCAGTCATTTTACAGGTAGCAGGAGGAAGATAGATGTTCTCATACGAGCACTTAGCCGCATTTTGCGCCACGTTTGAAGAAGCCAGCTACAGTAAAGCGGCAAAGAAACTAAACAAAGATAGAACTACTGTTCGCGAACAAGTGAAGGCCTTAGAAGACAGTTTCGCAATTCGTTTGTTTACTATTGAGGGAAAGAAAGCCGTGGCAACAACCGAGGCTGATGCACTGTATCGTCAGGCAAAGGTGTTGGTTAAAAATAGTGATCTGCTCTATCGCCGAATGATCGATCGCTACAAGCAGGCACTTGAATCTCTGATTGTTTACCATGACAACCTGGTACCCAATAGCCTGATAAAAACGGTTAATCAATCGATCACAGAGCAGTTTCCCATGCTACGCCTGCATTGGTTGCATCGAAACCGGGATGAGACGCTGGATGCGTTAGTGAGCAACCAGCATTGCGTTGCCATCATGCAAAGCCGGCTTAAAAACATGCCTGAACGAACATTCAGTTTTATTAACTTGGGCACCAGTGAACAAGGTTTTTATTGCCATCCTGATCACCCACTCGCGAAACGTGATTGCATTCAAATGAATGAACTTGAATTAGCAATGCAATACTTGAGTGAAAATCACCATAATAGTAATCCTGAACTTTATTCTATTTCTAGCAATGTCCGCTTAGTGAGTAATAACGATGTGCTGCTTACCCTTCTGCTTGAAGATGGATGGGCAATCCTGGAGCATTCCTTAGCCGCGCCTTTGTTGCAAAGTGGTAAGTTGGTAAATCTCAACGTTAATGAGTTGGTTAACACTGTTCGAGTGCCTTTATCATTTTATTGTCCTCCGGAGTTAGAAAACTATCCGGAAGTCGTCGCTGTTAAATCTGTTTTGCTGGGATTCGCGAAGGATAATTTCCGGTAAGAAAACGAAAGGTTCACATTCCACGACATGAAGGCCAAAGGGGTATCCGATCACGAAGAACAATACTCAGGCCACAAGACTTTGAAAGGCAGAAAAATCTACATCAGGAAGGCCACTGTACACGACAAAAATCAGGAGTAAGCCTGCGAGATCCACTATCTTAAGATTTTTCGCTAAAAATACCTCACAATTATGGAACCCGCTGACTTACTCATTGAACATTTTAGAACCTATCTGAACTGGAACAAGTGTCGACTAAGTGTTCTTGCCTATCTTGTGCTTGGCTTGCTGGAAAAGCAGACGGTAAACTTCA
>NZ_JAHHPS010000455.1:0-1002 GCF_024606275.1 Endozoicomonas sp. SESOKO4
TTTCAATATCGCAGCAGGCAGTGAAACGTTCTCTCAGCTGAACCCGGCCACGTTGGATTCGGCTCTTGGCACCGGACACTGACAAGCCCAGGGCTACTGCCACCTGTTTTTGGCTCATGCCTTCCAGCTCTGACATCCGCAGGGGAATCCGGTACTTCTCGGGCAGCTCATCCATAATAGGCACCAGACAGCGGGCCAGTTCCTGATGACTCTTTTCTGCATCATCTTCTTCCGCGGCGGCAAGGTCGTCTGGCAACTCATCCCAGGGCTTTTGCTGGCGGTAGTAATCCATGACGGCATTATGGGCAATCCGATATAACCAGCCAGCCACTCTGTCTTCTGATTTCAGTGTCTGAATCTGGCTATGCGCTTTCAGATAGACGTTCTGCAGAATGTCATCCACTGCCGATGGTTCGCTCACTTCACGGGCTATATAGTGTTGCAGCTGAGCTTTATGCTCCTGCCAGTGACTTTGCATAACAGTCAGCTCCTGTTCAAAAGGTTGGTTTTTTATTCGATAACGCTTTGCGTGTCCGGAAAGCTGATAAAAACAAACATTTGCAGGAGCTATCAATAATCTTGGTTCCACTGACCTCAATATTTTGAACTTCCGCTTTAAAGCCGAGTCTAACAGAACGGATCAATTTTGAATGTCCTTCCCAAGCAAGGATAAATACTGAATTTGGAGCCATGGAGGAATCGGGCATGGACCCTGTGAAAAGCAGTTCGAGCATAGACGTAGCACTCTTGCCAATACCTGTGCAAGCTCAACTGGAGGAAGCACCAACGGGTGTCAGTGCAGGTAGGGACGTTACTCCTTATTACAACAATAACGCTCCATTCTTCTACTTGCCCGAATTAATACATTTACAGATTATTCGCTGTTTGAGTTTTCGAGAGATTACCCGTTTAGCAAAGGTATGCAGCTATTTTCACGATCTTGTTAAAAATGATAAAGCTCTGGAAAGAGCATGGAGTCGCCGGTTTCCTTCACCACAGCAA
>NZ_JAHHPS010000456.1:0-3757 GCF_024606275.1 Endozoicomonas sp. SESOKO4
ATGACGGTCAGCAGAGGCAGCTTGTTTACAGGAGCAAAGCGGCCTCTTATGAGCGGCTGGCGTTTAAGCTGCTGATTAACAACTCCAGTGGTGAGGTCAGGCTGGTCAGGACTGATGCTGATTCAGGCACTGACCGCCTGGTTTTGAACCTTGATAAAGCCGCCTTAATAAAGCCACAGGTCAGCCCCTTTTTGCAAAACCCCCAAAACATTAAGACAACAGAAGTCGTCAGTTCGGGAGAGGACCAGCGTTTCTCGCTGGTCAGGATGAAAGACAGTGGTCAGTATGGGATCCTTCTACAAAATACTAAAAGTGCTGGACAGCAACCGGATGTAAACAGCGCACCGAAGACTGTGCGGATCGTGCCCTTCGCTGAAACAACAACCGTCAGGCACATTCAGGACGCTATTGCAGTAGACAGCGAACTGAACCCGACAACAGGTCAGCCCAAGAAAGGCTGGTTATTCACTGCTTCTGACCCGGAACTGAGGTTCATTCTTTTTCACCTTCCCGCAGGACTGGCTGACCAGAAGGTTGATGGCCTGCGGATAGTAAAAAAAATGCATCATTCGCTGGAGCTTTTTTTTAAGAGTACCGACGAAGGCAAGGCATTAAAAACACGTTTGGAATCATTGGCCACAGAGCTGGCCCGGCCTGTTTCTTTGAGTGATCTCCCGCAGGTTTCCCAGGCAGCCGATGGAAAAATTTCCCGCCTCATTCCCGGTCAGGCCAGGGTTCTGCTGACACTGGACACCACCATTAGCCAGAATAATCGCCTTGAGCGTTACCAGGGACAAAATGGGTTTGTGACAATAAAAATAGACCCGTCAACCATCAGGCAAGGAGCTGAAGTCAGTGATAGCACCCAGCTGTTTCCCAGGCTGGCCAGTATTTTTCCGGAGCTGTTGCCTGCCAGTGGCGAGCTTGAGTATGAAAACCGCATCAGGGAAAGTCTGGGATTGCCCGCCATTGAGCAAAAAACCTCGGACGCCATAGCCAGGGGAGATGAGCAACTTGTCGTCCGATCCATTGAGGTAGCCGGGGGACTGCGTCTGACTATTGATGAACAGGGGGCTTATGACCAATTTAATCGACAGGTTGTTGTTGCAGAAATGCCTCCGGGGAAGGATGGCAAGCCTTATGCACGGCTGGTGATGGACACTGTAGACTCCCTGCGGTTGGAAATCAGTGATCCTGAGTCGTTTAAGGCGGTTTCCGGTCTGGAAGTGGCAACGATCCGTGAGCTGCTAACCAAAACGCTGCGTGATGATCAGGCGAACGGTCGCTATCTGGTTCAAAATCTTGAGCGTGTTAACCAACAACTGATGGAACTGAATTCAGGCAAACCGCTGCGTTTTAAAGCGGTGAACAATGAGCTGATTGAAAAAATTAAGACTTCCCTGCCTGATTTTATTGATGCTAAACCAACGTCCCCCAAAGGGTCACCGGTCAACCATCGGGTGTTCGTCAATTTACAGTCCTGGGGAAGCCCGCTATCCGGCCTGAACCGCCTGATGCCCAGTGAAAGTGTACAACGGTTTCTTGCCAAGTGTCGTTTAGAAGCAGAGCAACTGGCGCTGAGATATATGCCTGTTGGCAGCCAGCACCGATCTTATATTAAGTCCCTGTTTACCAACTTCCTGTTTCAAAGCATTACCAAAATTGCCAGACAAGTGACGCCTGACGTTTCCACAGGGTTCATGCCCTTGACGGGTGTCAGTGACGCGGTAGCCGGTGAGTTACCGCAAAATGCGGCGATAGAGTTGAGCGAGACACTGAAAAAAAAAGGTTTTGATGCTTTCACTGCGGCTGTTAAAGCGTCTGCCCGTCGCATCACTGATTTCGCCAATATTGATAAAAATGTTCTAAGAGGGCATCTGTTCGATAAATCCGTGTACAGCGTTTTTGCGGAAACTCTGTCGCTCAGGATATCAAAAGGAGAGGCGTTCCAGTTACCTGTTGAGCCCATGTCGCTGAGCCCCCGAAACGGCCTCCGTGTCATTGACCCGGTAGCCATTAGCGAAGGGCAACGCCAGCCACTGGTCAAGAGTGGTGACCGGGTGTTTGGCATGGTGAGTGTTGATACCGAACGAGTGGCCTCGTGGCAAAACCTTGGCTCAGGGGAAGTGGATGGGTTACTGCAATTAACCCGGCAGTCGGGTATTGGTCGCACAGATTCAGAAACCCTGGCCTTTATTAAGAATTTGGAAGCGATTTTCAGCGATGTTTCCGATCCTCCGCCGTCCCTGTCTGAAGACATTGCCAAACGAGTAGGTGAACTGGGTACCAGTGATCGGAATCGACTTGGGCAGGCATTGATTGATCGGGTCAGTGATGAGCAAAAGACAGGCATTGTCGCTGATCCTGGCCAATGGCAGGCACGTTCTGAACTGGCGGGTGAGCTGCTGAAACTTGAACTCAATGATATTGCCGGACAGATAGCAGCGGATGAACGCCTTGACGACGTTCAGTGCCGACGGGTGGACAGGTTAAGCACACTGACTGACGTGGTGACTTTGCCGCTGGATGTCCGGGGAAGCCGGGTTGAAGTGGAACTCAATCCGACTCTGACTCTCGATGCATCCTGGGTGGATACCCGGCAAAACCGGATGGTTATTGGCACCACCATGACGCAGGGGCTGGTGGCCGTTGGCGCCTTAACGCTTTTTAAGGTGCTGGACAAGGCGATTGCGGGAGAACACACCGGCGGTGACCTGGTAGCGCTTGGGGTTCGAAATAATTCTGAAGGTCTCGCCATCAACGACCCGGGCAGGGTCAGGGTGATGCCCGCCCGCCTGGACGTGGTCGCTAAGCTGGATCGTCTGGCAACAGCCGCTGACTTAGTCAAAGAATTGGACGCTGTTGACACTGGTGCAGACATTGCGAGGTCACTGCGACAGGGAATTTCAAACAGCGTTGACTTGCTGCAAACCCTGTCCGGCGATGAAAGCAACTGGAATATCGCCGGGGAGCCTTTTCGCAAACGGCTTAACGCTTTTAGCAGAACGCTGAACCTGCCCGAGCCGGATTTACCAAAGGTGGTTTGTCGCAGGGCTGCGGGGGACAGCTGTGGTCGTTCTGTCATCCAAACCCTTGATCTCGTGGATGACGAGCTGGATAAAACACTGACCAGCAGGGAGCTGGAGTCGCTAAAACAACAACTGAGGGCATCGGGTACTGAGGGCAAGGCGGCAGAGCTGCTGAAAACCATTAATCTCTTTGCCAACCAGAGATTTGCTGCCGTTTCGGCAGTCAGCCCCGCTGATGACAGCAAACTCCAGCGGAAGGTGATGACGGAGCTGGTGCAGTTGTTGTCGGCGGGTAAAGCTGCTTCCGTGGAAGGGGCCATGGACAGAGTCCTGGAGATATACAGCAAGGCAGGGTTTGAGGAAGACATTGGCGATTTGAAGGAGGCTATCAGGGGCAGTGATGAATTCAAGGCCATTGTCGACTCCATGGTGGATCAAAAAGGCAGCCATGAAAGCAGTGATGCCTTGAAACAGGCCGGGGCTTTGCGGGAAAACATGATTGACCGCTGGCTCAGGAAAAAGGGGGTTGACCAATCCCCGACCTTGAAAAAGTTTCAGAACTTTCAGGCAAAACTAGCCGCCAAATCCTGGTTTGGCCCGGCCCAGATGGGCTTAGGTGTGGGTATGGGGATATCGGGCCTGGCCCAAAGCTCGGTGTCGCTGTACAACTTGAATAAATTCCGGGACTCTCTGTCACCAGAAACCTATGCCATGGGCATTACCGGGGT
>NZ_JAHHPS010000457.1:0-1472 GCF_024606275.1 Endozoicomonas sp. SESOKO4
CCTCCCCGACCACTGTCATGTCACAGGTTTTTTGCCAGGTAGCTTCAGCTGTAGAGGCTGCCCCTGCAGTCACTGAGTATGAGGTGACCCCGGATAAGGCGACCCCGTCTAGGGCGACCGCGACCCCGTCCAAGAATAGTTGGCCAGACCATTGGCGCTGATTGACAGGCGGGCCATCCATTGTTTTGGAGAGCGAAGTGTTTACAAAATCAAAGTTATCTATGCAGCTAATGCAGTGGCCATATGCCAAGTGGGGGCATGAGCTTTCTAAGGAATTCAGAGGCCATTCAGCAAACTCTCTGCTACCAGATGATAGTCGTAAACTGCAAACGCCATTACAGGGATGGACGAAACAATCCAAACCCAAAGTATGCTGGTGTTGTTGAGAGCCTCTATTACCGCCGACAGAGCCACAATACAGGGAGCTAGTGAAAGAGCTTGTAGGTTGGGGCGGCGCTTGTGGGACTTGCTGCCCCGATGATTCAGATGGCTGGCCTTGTTTTTGGACATGTCCGGGGCTGTGCATCATAGCGGTGATCGCAAACGGGTGATCCTGACTCACCATCTGCCGTTTCATCGGGTCAAACAACAGTGAATCGGGATTCCAATAGCTCTTTAAAAGCCAACGTAAAACGACAACAACTTTTACAGGTACCCATGAACAGGGGCTGTAGCATAGAGTGGCGTCGCTGGTGGTCAGGATCAGTTTGTAATCAACCAGCAGACGAGAGGCATAAAGCCATTGCCACGCAATCGATTCAATCAGGGTCGATTTTATCCCATAACAGCTGGGTCTCTGTGGTTTGTCATCAGGCAGTGAATCTGATCCTTCATAGCCGTTTGTATTGATAATATCTGGCGGTTTGTCCGGCGGTGCATGCTGGTCAGTCTCTATAGAAAAGCTGCGGTTTGTCAGGCCTGTCTTCAGTCCAGGCTCAACAATATAATGTCTTCTCAACTGATGAGCTTCGCAGGTGGCAGACAACAACGTTAGCACTAACAGCAGTGTCGCAAAGGGTGGTTGTTTAATAATAGTGTTCTTGCATTCTGGTGGGTAGAGAGGAAGAATAGATCAAGATAATAAGTGTGTTTTATTATAAAAAAACCAATGAAACGCTGCTGCATACTTTAGAAAAACATTGTCTTTTGATGGTCACTTATCGATCCGGCAAAATCGCAAACCTTCATTAAAAAGCGAGTGTCTGATCAGATCGTTACTTATTTACTTTACCTTTTTTAGGGCTGAAGTTATCGTCTTTATTCAAATCATCAGGCTTGCGTTTTCGATGTCGTATTTTGTGCTTTATCAGGGCATGTATACTGTTGAACACCTTCCCGCATGATTGCTGCTGGCCATCCTTCCCAACTACTTTCAGGTCACAGGTTTGTTTTCCGGTGTGGTATATTCTTCTGTGATTTGCCAGGATTTTGGCATTAAGGCAGACCATGCCGCATGGTCTGTGCAGGCCATC
>NZ_JAHHPS010000458.1:0-1450 GCF_024606275.1 Endozoicomonas sp. SESOKO4
ATACCAGAAAATACCGTTATCCTGCTGTCCTCCAGAACCACTTCTCCAACTGTGACGCCTGTAACGGGTAAAACCTCTGTTGGTTACCTGATTAGTGATAATATTTTTTTAAAGGAAGGTCAGGACATTATCGGGGCTGCTGATGATGGTTTTGAAATCGTCATCGCTCTGCATCCTGGTTTTACTGAGAGATATATGATCGGGGTTGGAGTCAGTGATGACTTCCAGTTTGGAAAAGCAAGAGACAATCACATAAAACACGTTACTTTCCGGCCAACTCAGGCAAATGCCCGCAATGCAACTTACTCTGCTATTTACGCACAATGTTATAACCGGAGACTGATTATAGAAAACAACGTATTCCACCTTCCAACCTGGGCTGCGGTTTACTTTTCTTGCCGAGAGGCCCTGGATGCATCTGCCAATAATTTGCGCCCGGGCCCAAGCATTCATTTAGCCCATAACACCTTCGTAGGTGAAACCCTGAGGGCATTAAACAACGACGTGATTCCCACGGAAGCATTATTTGTTAGTGTTCCTAACATCGAGAGACAGTCAAAACAGATCGCTATTGTTGAGAACACATTCAGGGGCAAAGTCTCTGAAGTGGCTGAGTTTACGATTGGAGCCGGAAGTAATGCAGATCTCTTCAGAAACACTATCGACATTAACAATACAGGCAGGACTCGTTCTGAAGTTCATTTAAATCGACAGTTTCGAAGAGGGGCCTTTGCTCTTTTGGGTCTCAGAAATACCAGTGCAGAACCTCCTCTCTTTAATTTTGCTGGCAACCACATCCAACTGACTTCAACCGCTATAAACATCAATAGACATCTTGCGGTGACACTGGCATGTAATCAGTTTCGGGCCGTTAATCTCTGGAATCAAATTAATAGTTACTACAGTCTGAAAGCCATTGATCCATTATCAATGGCAGATGAATGCAAAAAACTCCCAGGCTCAAATGCTACCACTCCCATGACACCCTGCCACCAGATTGTGAATACCTGGACTGCCATCACTCATTCCACAGCGACGCCTTTGAGTGGACTGGAAAACTTCGACGGTCCGATCATCTTTGACGCAGCAGTCTGCCCGACACTCCCTATGCCGACTGCTACCCATCATATCAGAGTGCTTAATAATACTGACGAGATCACCACTGCATCAGAGGGTACAACCGTCATGACAACTGCTCTGGGTTTCATGGCCACTCTGACTGTATTGTTGAATCTATAACCTGAGATTATGTGAACTGAGACGGTAGCACAGGCTTATGGCTAATTTTGAATGCAGCGTCCAGGATTCCAATAGACTATTCCAGGGAATCCTGAAAATGCTCAAGCTGCAACGTTATCTGGCTAGGTTAATCGCCCCTGTATTTCTGTTACAGGCTCACAGTTGGAGAAGTGGTTCTGGAGGACAGCAGGATAACGGTATTTTCTGGTAT
>NZ_JAHHPS010000459.1:0-2180 GCF_024606275.1 Endozoicomonas sp. SESOKO4
CCATTAGCACAGGCATCAGAAATGTCCGGTGATGACTTAGCCTTTCACATTTACAATCTGCCTTAGCGTTCGCACGACCTCAACCAGATCTTTCTGCAGGCTCATGACCTTATCGATATTTTTGTAAGCACCGGGAATTTCATCCAGTACGCCTTTGTCTTTTCTGCACTCTATGCCCTGTGTCTGATCTTCAAGATCACGAACAGTGAAGGTTTTTTTGGCAGCGGTACGGGACATCGTCCGTCCTGCACCATGGGCACAGCTGCAAAAGGCTTCGGGGTTGCCTTTGCCACGAATAATGTAAGACCTGGCGCCCATAGAGCCTGGAATAATACCCAGCTCGTCATTTCTGGCCCGGATAGCCCCTTTACGAGTCACCCAGACTTGCTGGCCATCATGGAACTCCTGCTCAACAAAGTTGTGGTGGCAGTTAATGGCTTCATTAATGACGGTGAAGGGTTTCAGATGCAGGCGCAGTGTTTTAAGAATACTGTTCATCATATGTTCCCGGTTCAGCAGGGCGTAGTTTTGTGCCCATGCAACGGCATCAACGTAGTCATCAAAGTGCTCTGAACCTTCCTTCAGGTAGCCGAGGTCTCTGTCGGGCAAATGGATCTGTTGCCTTTCCATGTCTTTACGAGCCAGCTGAATAAAGTACTGACCTATCTGGTTACCGATACCCCGGCTGCCGGAATGCAGCATGACCCATAGGTTGTCCTGTTCGTCCAGACACAGTTCGATAAAGTGGTTGCCAGAACCGAGGCTGCCCATTTGACGAACAAACTTGTCCCGGTTGCCTCTTTGGATGATATTCGGATGCTTTTCCAGAATACGTTTTAAGCCAAGGGCAACCGATGAATCACCGGCTATTTGCGCTTCTTTGTGCTGTCCACCTGCTCCCAGGGGAATAACCTTTTCAATACCATTTCGAATGGCCAAAAGGTTTTCCGGCAGATCAGAAGCTTTCAGTGATAACTGAACCGCATTCATACCACAGCCAATATCCACGCCAACGGCAGCAGGGATAATGGCTTCAGTGGTAGCGATAACTGATCCTACTGTTGCGCCTTTTCCGAGATGGATGTCAGGCATCCCGGCTACATGTTTGTGAATAAAGGGCAGGCTGGCGACTTTGCGCATCTGCTCAAGTGCCTGTGGGCTGACTTCATCCGTCCAGATTTTTACTGGCTTTTGGATTTCAGTTCCTTCTAATAAAGTGATCACTGGCATAATGTAGTACCTCTCTCATTATTTTCAGCATTATGATTTAAAATATGGCTGAACAAATGGTAGCTGGATTTTGCCATGTTCCGATAGTGAAGCGTGCCAATAAATTCATTTTGAGTTGAAAATATTTCTAAGACACAGATTAGAAAAGGATTAATACCTTTAAAGCTTGTTGAGAGATTCTACGGCTCAGTAAAAACGCCAATTTTATCGACTGAGCGGGTAGCACTTTTCGTTGAGGTTTTTGTTAGGTGTACTGTCATTATTGTTATGAATTTTCTTGAAGAAGATGGCTCTGTAGGTCTAATGTAATTTGATCAGGGAGGTACTACTGCATGGATGCATCTATCAAACCAATATTCAGTCTATCAACAGAGGCATCCTCTCAAACGGTAGATTGAGCTGCAAGTTCACCTGTAGCAATTGTTCCGTCTGTAAATTCCAGATTCAAACCCTCTCTCCACCATCATAATGAACGGTCATTTGAGGCCCACCTGAGAAAATGAGTCATTAATGAGATCTATTTGGCTCAGGAAACAAGATTACAGGTTATGGGGGGGCTTTAGGGGGTGTGGGGTTCTGATCATTTTTGGAACCTGAGCCTGGGACATTCTCGCTACCGTGATGTTGAGGAGGATGAGTGAGAGCCGGAATATCAGATCAAGCACTGGTAAAGGTACAGACAATGCAGAGATTTATCCTGTGGGGGGGGTGGCGACATTCGAAGCAGCAAAGCCTGAAGCGCCTGACTGCAAGGGAGTGATAGAAAATAGGAAATGCAGAAGGGCGACTGAAAAAAATTTCAATGCTTATCCCTTTGTTACTGATGCCAAGTGAAATGCAAAGAATAGATGAGTCTGCGAAATGGTGTATAAATAGTGCAGAATCGTTTGATTTCACAGTACATGGCTGGTGAAATTTTCTTAAATTATCCTGTTTACCATATAATAGGC
>NZ_JAHHPS010000045.1:0-1113 GCF_024606275.1 Endozoicomonas sp. SESOKO4
GTATTGAAGAGCAGGCAAAACTCAGAAAACTGGATTATCTGGGCAGTAGTTTTGGTGCGACGTCAGAACTGGCAGCTTTTTGGGGGAATTCGGGCTATCTCCCGGTTCGTGTTGGCATTACCCGTGAAGCAGCCAGTGGCTGTTACTCAATGATGGTTTTGAAGTCACTGAATGAAGCATTCAGTCTCCTGACAAAGGAAATGCAGTCTCGTTTTACCTCAGGTTTTCTGATGCAGCTGTCCGGGGTATTCAAAGAAATGGCTCCTGATCTGGTTCGTGTAATGCTTCACTTAAGTCATTTCAGCATTGAGACTGCTTTAGATAAGCGAGATCGGATGGACCTGAAATCCTTTGTCCATTCAGATCGATTGTTTGAAAGTTGCCTTCCTGCTGTTCGCTCCCTACTGTTATCAAAAGTTTCGGATGGCTCTGTCTCGCAGGACGCTTTGAATGGATTGATTGCCAAAGTACTTCAGGGGGCTGAGTGGTCAGAGATAGCAAAAGCGAATGGCCTGACGGGTAGACAGCAGGCCGTTCAATTTTTAAAGCAATGTGTCCGGCACCTATGTATGGGACAAAACCTTAAACGGTCAATCTGAGAAATCTGTACATTCAATTGGGCCGCCAAAGTTTTTTCTGGTACAAAACTTAACGTCTCCGCTTTCAGAATCCAGAATCCATATTTTATGGTCTAGCCCGTTGCCCTGGTTCTGGACAGGGTAGGCAGTATACCTGCCTGAAATAAAGCCTCTTACACAGTCCGCTGCCCAAACTGCACCACTGAATAAAACAGCAGCCAAAATTATCGTCAGATATTTTTTGTGCATAACTAACACCTCTCTAACTTATGAAAATGGTCATCTTTTTCAGAACAAGCTCATTTGCTTGACTTTGTATTTTTAGACAACAGCTCAAGGGAATCGTTCACTGTTGTAGCCATGTCAAAAAGTCCGGGCTTTTGCGGAAGGGGAGTTCAGAACATAAAGCTGGGCAATCCGCTGCTCAAAACTCACTAACAGGCATTTAGGGGATTCGGTAATGACGGATAGACTTTCTCTATCAAACCGTTAAAAAATACTGATTTCGTGCGTCACGCTAACTCGTTTATAGTGG
>NZ_JAHHPS010000460.1:0-1790 GCF_024606275.1 Endozoicomonas sp. SESOKO4
ATGCTACAGTCCTCGGGTCCCCTGGAGCAAGCCACTGCCCAGACACTGATCAACACGATTGAGACAGCCTATTCCCGTCACTCCCCCTTCCTGGTTGAGCAGCGGCTCGATGAAAAAATCACCCGACTGGCTCTGAATGATGTGGTCACACTGGCTACTGAAATGGATAACATCGACACGGAACATAAGGCAGCCCGGAGCCTGACACAAAAGTTGTTGTTGCGTCTGGTGGGCAGCGTAGTGAACACCCTGGAAAGCGGAGGCACGCCGGATCGCCAGCAGAAGCTGCTGATTGCGGAGCTATCCAACCGGCTTCCCGATAACAACAGCGGTCTCAGGATCCCGCTTCCGGATAACCGCGAACGCGTGGTTTACCTGGATCCTTCCCTGCCCTTCAACCAGGATCAACATTCTTCCTCACGGATCGTGCTGGGGGTTCGTTCACCCTTTTTTCTTACGGCCATTGATAATAGTGCCTATCGTTCCCAGCTGCGTGAGCTGGCAACACTGAATGGCATACCAAGACAACTCAATGGCGTGCTGCGTTATTTTAACCGACCCAATGAATTCATCGATAGCCTTCTGGCCTGGCATAAATGGCAGACAGAGAATAATTTGGAGGCGATAAGGCCGATCGTGGATCTACGGCTGGAATCCAGCCGGTTGATTGCGGACAGTCGGATGATTGTCCGGCGATGGCAACAAAATGAGCCGGTCATCATTCAGGTCGGGCTGTCGGATGTACGACCAGGATCGTCTGATCGTCGCCTGGCCCGGGTGATGACCGGTTCCTATGGGCTGGCTCTGCTCCTGCAACTGCAAGCAAGGCAGGCAGCCCGTCCCGATATCGACAGGGCTTTGGCTATATGGCAAATAAATTACCAGTATTACAGCGCTGGCCGTTACGGTTTTGACAACGCTCTGACCATGCGGCAATTACCCGCCAACAGTGATCCGGTCTACCAGCTGCTGGTCCGTGACAGTCATGACTGCGGGCTTAAGTTTGCTCGGGGTACTGCGGATCATTTCCATTGGGCTCTGGACGTATTGTTTCGGGAAAAGCGTCTGGCCGCTTCGGTGAGAACCGTTATTAACTTCCTTGAAATGAAGCCGACGACGTCTGCTGATGCCTTTGTGCAGGGTATGGTTAAGTTGCACACCGATTTCTGGAAACAAATGCAGGACTCAAATCTGCGGTCTGCGCTGCAATTGCAGAAAGCGGATTACCAGATGTTGGAACAACGAATATCCAGTTCCGGTTTACCCGCTGAAGACAGAGACAGGTTATTGCTGGATATAGGTTCTATGAAAAGCCCACCAGACCAAAGTCCGGCCACTGGCAGAACACCTTCTAATGCCGGGAATGCCCATGGCAAAAAAATCACGCCGAACAGTCCCGGAGCTCTCAGAGAAGTTCCACCGGGTTCCTACGACGATAGTAGCTTGAAGTCCAGGATCGCGATCCTGTTCTCTGCCGAATATCTCAAATATGCCCGGGAAAACGATGTCCCTGACAATGATATGCAGTCATTGGAGGAGACCGTTACCAAAACGCTTCGATGGCTCAGAACCACCACTAAATACAAGGCCTTTTCCAGTGCCTTGAATGAAGGACGAAGCCAGGTCTTTGGAAACCTCCAGACTCTGGTGGACAAAGGGCTTATTGATGGTTCTGCCGGTAGCGGCTTCAACCAAGTCAAAATACCCGACTCTGTTCGGCTATTACTGGTCGTCACTCCTCCTGGTTCAGCCGATGCAAAACCGGATGTCTGACTGTGCTGAAAGTCTGG
>NZ_JAHHPS010000461.1:0-1443 GCF_024606275.1 Endozoicomonas sp. SESOKO4
AATGCCCTGAGAAACAAACAGGTACAACTGGGCGGTGATGATGGTACTGGCGGCAGGATCGGGCAACTGTTTCGTGATCAGGCCCGTCTGGAATATCAGATTGAAATCCGGGAAGTATCCATGGCGACAAGGACCGAAGCTCTGAGGGCTGCCAGGCAAGCTGTTGTGAATGATGACAGCCCCTTCCAGTACTCGCCAAAACAAGCAGAAGTTCTGGACGCTATCCACAAATTCACGCAGCAGCATTCTCTCAAAAAACAAGCTCTGGAAGCCTCACTGGGTCTGGCAGAATTAGCAACAGAAAGCGGTAAGTTTATACAGGACTCTAACTTTTTCGATTTTGACGATGAATTCGCACCGGTCCGCCTGCGGGCATTGACAGGAGATGGTCTGGCGTTTGATCAGGCCAGTCGGATCGTGGAAGTCTTCAGGAACCTGAAGACGACCTTCCCGGACCTCCCTTCCGAGCCTATAGAACATCAGCCTCTGAATGTATTGCAAACTATCGATAAGCTGAAAATAATGGCCAGAAATGAGCTGAAAACGGGGGCTCAACAATACGACGACGAAATACACGGCATGGGTGCAGCAGCCATTCACCACATCGAGCATGAACCAGGGAATCTGAAAAGCTTCTCAGACTACTTCGCTACCCATTCTGCCAGTGCTAAAAAGATTATCGCTCTGCTGCGCGAAGGTCTGATCAGCAAGATTGAACTTGAGCACTACATGAAGTCCTTCAGAGGTATCAACGATTATCAGACAGTGGATGAATTTGAACACTTCCTTGGTTATAAACATGGCATCAAGCTGCCTGAGTTCAAGAAGGTCGTCCAGATGCTGTCCGACGAGGGTATTAAGGAATTCATGCAGAGTGCCTTTAATCCTGTGACCTTGACCACCACCAACCCCGCGGGTATGAAAGAGTCTGTTGCCGGCATGAAAGACTACGCCGCTGCGATCATCGCCAACTACGTTCTTGACGATATTGCCTTTGAAAATGGCCGCAGAACGGCAGCATTCCTGACCCATGTTCAGGACACCCTGACACCTTATGCCAATGCCGCAGGCCTGTCTGAATCAGAGCTGATCCAGGCGATCCATGACACATTAATGCAGGCTCATGCCGCAGCGGTTGAGCAACAGCTCAATGATTACTGGGCCAAGCCTTTAGCCTCCCTGATACAGGCGGTCACCTGGTACTTCACCAACTACCGACCTCTGCTGGTGGCCCATACTGCCCCGGAGGCTGCCAAATTGTCCTTCTCAAACATGGCCTTCCTCTATCTTCTGGATCTGACCAACAGGGGCGATTACAGCCACAGAATGCTCACACCTTTCCAGCACTGGCTGGAACGCTACGGTGTTGATCCTGACCGAACCGGCCGATATGCCTACCACAGCGGCATTGAACAAGTCTCTGAAGTGGGCGGGCTGGCTATG
>NZ_JAHHPS010000462.1:0-1628 GCF_024606275.1 Endozoicomonas sp. SESOKO4
GCATTATCATGGGGTCCAGGTCAGACTGGCCAACGATGAAACTGGCAGCGGACATGCTGGACCGGTTTGGAGTCCGTTATGAAACCAGAGTGGTTTCAGCGCACCGGACTCCCCAGCTGTTGGCTGACTATGCCACAGGCGCTAAAGAGCGGGGCCTCAAAGTCATCATTGCAGGCGCAGGCGGCGCGGCTCACCTGCCCGGCATGGCAGCCGCTTTCACTAGCCTGCCTGTTCTGGGAGTCCCCGTTCAGTCCAAAGCACTGAAAGGTATAGATTCATTACTGTCTATCGCACAGATGCCCAAGGGGATTGCCGTAGGAACTTTGGCCATTGGCGAGGCAGGTGCCGCCAATGCGGGTATTCTGGCTGCTCAAATCATTGGTACGCACAATGAAGCGGTCATGGCTAAGATAGAAGCTTTCCGTAAAGAACAAACGGACACGGTTCTGGCTAATCCCAATCCGGCTGAGGATTAATCTGATGCATGTTTTAGTGCTGGGGGCAGGCCAGCTGGCGCGAATGATGTCATTGGCTGGCGCACCGCTGAACATTCAAATCAGTGCTTATGATGTCAACAGCGAAACAGTGGTTCACCCGCTGACTCAAATGACCACCGGTAATGACTTGGCATCCGCTATCAGACAGGCTGATGTCATTACCGCAGAATTTGAACACATTCCCCTCGATATTCTGGCTGTCTGTGAGAAAAGCGGCAAATTTCTGCCTTCTACAGAAGCCATCAAGGCAGGTGGCGACCGGCGTATCGAGAAAAAAAGACTGGACGATGCCGGTGTTAAAAATGCCCGATACTTTGTCATTCAGACTTATGAAGACTTCCACAAAGCGATTGAGCATGTGGGTGTGCCTATGGTTCTCAAGAGTGCTTTGGGCGGCTACGACGGTAAAGGGCAGTGGCGGTTAAAAGAGCTTGATCAGGCTGATACCATCTGGGCAGAAATGGCCGAATGCATTGCAGCTACTGATCATCAGGCGATTGTTGCTGAAGAGTTTGTCCCCTTTGATCGTGAAGTCTCACTGGTCGGTGCCCGAAGTGCAAACGGAACGGTTGCTGTCTACCCTCTGGCCGAGAATGTTCATACCAACGGAGTACTGAGTCTTTCTACAGCCATCACTGATCAGGCATTGCAGGAACAGGCAAAGCAGATGTTCACTGCTGTCGCTGAGAGTCTTGGCTATGTCGGAGTGCTGGTACTGGAGTTTTTTGATGTGAGTGGTTCCCTGCTGGTCAATGAAATCGCGCCAAGAGTGCACAACTCCGGGCACTGGACTCAGCAAGGTTCTGAAACCTGTCAGTTCGAAAACCATCTTCGCGCTATCTGTGCAATGCCTCTGGGCAGCACCCGACTGATCCGAGAAACCACCATGATCAACATATTGGGTGAAGACAGGCTTCCTGAAGCGGTGATGGCAGTGGCAGGCGTTCATGTACATTGGTACGGCAAAGTAAAACGTTCTGGCCGTAAGATGGGCCACATCAATGTTTGTGGTGATAGCTCTGGCAGTGTGCAAAACAAACTCTCTGATCTCGCGCAATGGCTCGATCAGGCAGCCTATCCTGCGCTGCATGAATTTGTCCGGAAGTCATCGACACAAGCTTGAGTCAATCC
>NZ_JAHHPS010000463.1:0-1586 GCF_024606275.1 Endozoicomonas sp. SESOKO4
GAGGTTTGTAGCTGGAGTAGTACCAGGTGACAGCCTGTACCAGAAAGGCTGAAGGCTTGATCCAGTAATCATTCAGCTGCCGCTCAATCGCTGCGGCGTGAGCCCGCATCAATGTGTCATGGATAACCTTGATCAGGTCTGATTCTGAGATGCCGGCAGTATTGGCATAAGGTGTCAGCGTGTCCTGAATATTGGTCAGGAATGCTGCTGTCTTGCGGCCATTTTCAAAGGCGATATCGTCAAGAACGTAGTTGGCGATGACGGCAGATGCGTACTCTTTCATGCCGGCGACAGACTCTTTCATACCTGCTGGGCCAGTCGCGGTCACAGTCACAGGAGTAAAGGCATTCTCCATGAATTCTTCAGCACCCTTATCGGATAGCATATCGACAACGGCACTGAAGTGAATCACATTGACGCCGTATCTGTAGCCAAGAAAGTGTTCAAATTCATCCACTGTCTGATATCCGGCGACGCCTCTGATAGCCTTAATATAGTTCTGAAGTTCAACCTTGCTGATCAGACCTTCACGTAGCAGAGCGATGATCTTGTTACCACTGGCATAACGGGCAGCTAAGTATTCGGAGAAGCTGTTTAGGTTCCCCGGCTCATAATCGACGTAGTGAATGGCTGTTTTGCCCATGCCGAGAATTTCGTCGTCGTATTGTTTAGCTCCGCTTTGCAACTCATCCCTGGCCCTGTACATCAGCTGCTGGATGTTTCTCAGCACATTCGAAGGCTGATTTTCTACAGATTCGAAAGCGGGGGCCGGGAAGGTCGTCTTCAGACTCTTGAAGACTGTCACAATCCGATTGGCCTGATCAAACGTCAGAGTGTCTCCGACCAATGCCCGCAGGTGGACCGGTGCAAATTCTTCGTCAAAATCGAAAGTCGTAAAGTCGGGTATGTCCTCACCACTTTCTACGGCTAATTCTGCCAGACCTATTGCGGCTTCCAGGGCTTGTTTCTTGAGAGAGTGCTGCTGCGTGAATGTGTGGATGGCGTCCAGAACTTTTGCCTGCCTCGGCGTGCACTGAAAGGGACCGTCATCATTTTTGACGGCTTCCTCGGCAGCTATAAGGACATCCTTCATTCTCTCAATGTCTGCTTTCCTGACTTCAATCTCACCTTCCAGACGGCACTCTTCCTGAATCAGTTGCTGGATCTTGCTAGCATCATGACCGCCCGGTTGTGCCTGTTTGTTTCTCAGGGCATCAACCTGTTGTGTACTGGTGTCGGCAGGTTCTGGTTTAAGACCCACGGCTTTTTCAGTGGTGTCAGGAACGGCTTCCAGATTCTCCTGTGCAACAGCCTCTTCAAGCAGGGCGTGGGCCAGTTGCGTACTTTTCCCGTCGTACTCACGCAGGAATTTTGTGACATGATTGTACTTTTTCCTGGTCAAAGCCAGTTCACCCTCAGCGCCATCATCCGGGACAGCCATGAGGTCGGCAAGACTCTGCCAGATTGCCAATTGTATGCGACGAATATCATTCAGTTTTTTATTAGCCGTCTTCTGCTCACTTTCAGCTTCTTGTAGTGCCCGTCTGGCTTCAGCCAGCTCACGATCAAGAGCGAATCGGGGTTTT
>NZ_JAHHPS010000464.1:0-1317 GCF_024606275.1 Endozoicomonas sp. SESOKO4
CGCCATTGGCCAGACTGTCTTCGGGTACGGGCATGGCAAAATCCATGCCGCCAGAAAGTCTGGTTATCGGACGCACCTGCAACAGGAACAGGTGACCCTGATGATCAATGGCAAACTCCACATCCACCGGGCAGAGCAACAGGTCTTCCAGCTTTGTCACCATCTCCCTGAGTGCTGAAACCGTGTCATCACTGAGTCGCTGCCCACCGTCGTCTGGTGGGGCATCTGACTTATAAATGATTGTCTCCGAATAGCCGTTATTATCCGTGTTTTTTTGAAGGATGAATTGACTTGAAACCGTCCCGGGAAAGTATTGAACGCTTTCAGCCCCTTCTTCGCCAGAAATATCGATGCGGTGGGGCGTGTTACCTGACTGTCCTGCCACAACACCCCTGGGCTGACCGGGTGTGTACTCAACCCTGATGGTATCATCCTGAAAGGACTGAAAGCTCATGACGACCCCGCCATATCGGCAATCAATGCAATGCTGGATGATCAGTGCCATGGTGGGTGGTATCACTCCGGGACAAACTTCAGGCCGGTAACCTGAGGCCATGACCTTGAGACAGGTTCGCAGAACATCCTCTTCTCCCTGAACTTCCGAGAGGTATTTACCTGCCTGGGCATCGCCGTAGTTGTCCTCATTGATGCCAGAACTGCGGATAATCACCGGCTGTGACGTGGATTGTTCTTCAAGCTGACAGCGCAGATTCCTGATGTGGCAGGCTGCCTCAGAATCTTTAACCTGTTCGTAAAAGTCACTACTGACAATGAATTGTGTCAGACCCTCCAGCCATTTATCCATTTTGTTTTTCTCTGATGGTGGCGAGGTATTCAGGTATTCCCTGATTTTTATCAGACTCCACCCTGCTTCCGGTTCAAAGACGATCCCGGGTAGATAGCGGGCTAAACGATGGGAATCCAGAGGGTGTTGTTCAAGCGCATTCATTACCCGGGCTGAAACACATTTGAACGGCGGGACTGGCAGCTTTATTGCCGCCATGCGTTGCAAAAACATCCCCTTGCCCCCAAGTTGCTCACGGCTTGGGAGAGAATCGTTAGTAGCCTGATCTGAAATTGATAAACGGCAGGTGCGCTCGGTGAGTGACGTTGGGTCAGATAAGCCATTGGGATCAGGATTACTGAAATAATTTTTGGGTGAACTCTCAGTCCCATTAGTTGAACTGCCAGCTTGAGTATTCTGATTTGTGTTCGTTGTCAGGGTTGGAAAATCTGATCTGCCAACATTAGCAGGCAACATAAGGATATCCCTCTCATGTTAATATTCACCCATGCCTCAATGGCTGGTAATTACCC
>NZ_JAHHPS010000465.1:0-4730 GCF_024606275.1 Endozoicomonas sp. SESOKO4
GGTGACATTGTTGTTACCGACCCTCCTGATGATCTGAAAGAAACGCCCAGCGGCGAAAAAGTGAGCAACTTTGAGTTTGATCTTGACGTGGTATTCAGTCCGGATAACCGCCATTTTGCTACATGGTTTGAGGAGGTCGGCAATGATTCACATCACAATGATATTCAACAGCGTTATTTATTTGTCGTCATTTTTGCCCGTGACCCGCAAGGGCAGTGGCGTGAAAAAAAGAGAATCATTGAATGCTGTAACCGGCCAACCCGATATTTCGCTCTTAAACCTCAATTCAACCTGGATGGTCGGCTTCTGATTATCACCACTCCGGAAAGTATTGATATCTGGGAATTAACCGACGACCAATGGCACAAAGCTGCACAGAAGGAGCCCTGGAGCGGCGGCGGTGATATTCAATTTTCTTTGGACCCTTGTGAATTCATCAGAAGTTGCAATCAAAGCGTAACGATCTGGCGTAAGGCAGCGTCGGGAATGTGGGGCGAGACACAAACATTTCCGGCTGAGTCCCTGGTAGTCAAAAGTCCCAGCGGTGAAACCATTGTTTGTAACGATCCTGCCGGACACACTGATCTCTATCAACGTAAGCCTTTTGCTGAACCTTTCGGTCAGCCATTCGGTGAAACTGCCGCCGTTGAGTGGGTTAATCAACGCATTGAGTTTTCCATCATAGGTGCAGATTTCAATGGGGAAGGTTGCCTTTTGGCTGTGGTTCCCAAGACGGCTACGCACAGCCTGATTCTGTTCGGGTTGACGGCAGACGGTAGCTGGCTGGAAAGGGCCCGTTTGCAAACAGAAGGCAGGATTTACAAATTTCGCTTCAGCCCTTGCAGCCGCAACCTTCAAGTCCACAGTTTGCGCCCTGCCAGCGATAATGCCAGAGGGCAAGAGTTTTTTTCGCTCTGGCAGATCATGCCCGATAAAGTCACCCGGACAGCTGACGGGGAATGACGACCTCCTACTTAGCGACCATCATGTTGTTGATTTTGAGCTGGCCAAAGTTAAGGGGAAGCTGCACCTGATATAAGAAAAGATGATCCTGTCTCTAAAACAGGTGAAGCAGCAGCCCCTGCAGTGTTCAAAGTCTGCTCAATCCTTTTGATACTTTATCCAGGAAGCTATGATAGTCGTCAGGATTCAGTCCCAGTTTCTGCAAGTATTGAATAGTACGATGAACAACTTCTTCAGTAGTATAATCCTGGCTGGCTTTAACATCATCAGGCACAGCCTCAATCGGCTCATTTCTCATTCGACGGTCATGGATATATTCGAACCAGGCTTGTAAAAACTGATTGATCAGTTTTAATTCCTGCATATTTTCAGGACAACGGAAAAACCGAAACTCCATTGTGGAATATGGATCGATCACCTCAGTTCCTGGAATATGCAACAAAGATATGGCCATATATTTGTCTATCATCACATCAGCAATTTCACCAAACATTTGTTGCAAGGGGGCCATCTGCACAAAATGACTATATATTTTTGAAAACTGTTTAAGCTTATCCAATTTTTCTGAATCCGTTAACCAGTCACCATTCGCTTCTTCATAATTGGAACCAGCTAACTTTTCATTATACGTAGCAATCATCCAATTGATCCGTTCAATGGCTAACTCTCTCATGTCAGAATAATCAGAAAACAATTTATACCATTGACTCTCATTATTTTTAACAATTCGGTCATTATTACCGAATGCCCTGATTAGATAAGGATTGCTCTCAATTTCCCTCTGTAATTCCAGTAGAGCTCCGGGATTACCATGCGTAGCGGAGAGCGCATCGACATGCTTGTGACCGGAGGCATAACCTATGAGCCCATCTTTAATCATTAAGTCAACCAGTTCAAATACTTTTTCTAAACAATTATTCGCACCGGCGTCACCATCGTGGTAAGGCGTACAATTAAACTCAAGCCATCTCCTAAAGTCTACAAAAGGAGTTACATAGAATTGACCGTCAAAAGTGAAACTTTCAGGATCATAACCTGTCTTATTTGCTCCTAATCTTTTCATATGTTTATTGACTTTATTAAGATAATAGTAACTTGACCCGCCCCCTTGTTCATCTTCAGAAATCAAATCATATTCCAACTCTTCACCAAATTTGAGATCAATACGCTTGTCGAGTGGAATACCCTGTCCAGCTGTATCTGGCTTTTTTTCAGACATATCATTAAGAGCATCTAACCAGCGTCTTCTAAATTTCGAACCCATGACTTCTTCATTAAAAGTCATTCTAAGCTTATGATTACTTCTCAGGGCAGCAATAATGGAATTCTTGCACTTTATACATCCAACGGTTTCCTTCCTTATCTCATCAATAAGTTCTCGCTTGTAGCGAACACTAAATCTCATAAAATGGTCATATTCTGAAAAATAGCCATCCCCAAAAAGCATCCTTTCAAAGAATTGAAATGTCTCATGCCCAACAAATTGATAGCCCCTACTATCATCAGAGCCCTTGAAATTTTCATAAAGGTAATCAGGTAATAACTGACCAAGATAATAATATTGATGATATCTATCTGACATCTCAATTTGTCGCTGAGCAAACATTTCTGACAATATTGAATCTATTATTTCGATTCGTTTATTACTAATTGTTTGATTGGAACGATACTTATCAGCATCGTTACTATAAATAAACTTCTGATCTCTTAACAATCCTTCCGTGAACAATATAAAATCCACAAATATTTCTTTAACATTCTCTTTGGTAGTAACATAATCAGTACTATCAAAACGCAAATAACCATTTGTCTTCCATTTTTTATGCCCGATGACTCTTTCGATGGATAAACCATGCTCCTCAGCCAGTTTATTAACAGTATTTAACAAATGCCCGGCTGCCTCCCGGGGTGACAACAGTACATCAACGTTAAGCTCTTTTCCTCTCTTGCGCTTTCCCGGTTTCATTTCCGATGATGCTTGTTGGCTTTCCGCCCTGGTCTGCTCTCTATTTTTTTCAGGTACCCGATCACCTTTGTCACTCGCTGTTCCCTCTTTATTTGAGTTACCGAGGCTGATCATTCCGTTTATGTCACTTATATTAACTTTCAAAAAAGAATTGTCAGCAGTACCAAGTAATAAAGGTAAAAAAACATTCAAGACATTTGCGCCATTGCTACCCTCATTTTTTCCATGGGCTAGCTGGTAGAAATCATCCTTTTCTTTTTTAGAAAAACCTGTATTCTTTTTGTAATCGAGTTCCTGAAACTCTTTTGTCACTTTGTATGTTTTACTTGTAAGATAGGGGTCTTTCCAGTCTATCCGATCTGCTATTTTTTTTTCCTTAAAAGCATCAACTAACATTTTGTCAGTACTGTTTTTTTCAATGGGAGGTTTACTGAAAAAAAGCTTCCCATTCAGTGCCGGAGTTAAAACATTCTGATAGTCAAAAGAAAGCGAACCAAAAGCTAGCACGTGGGAAACATTCAGGAATGAACAGAAAAAAAATATAAATAATTTCATAGTAACAAAGTTCAGTTTTTAACCATATTTCTTGATTATGATAATTCGAATAATCTCTGTTGAGTAACCCCTGGTGCTATACCTGTGAAAGGACACGCTCAATACCTACCATTAAATACTCTGAGCAAGTACTTCTGTACATGAAAAAGTACTAAGAATTCTATTCACAAGGATCACCACAGTGCTCTCTAATTATTCTAATATTCAATTAACTTCGCAAAAAGGTAGTAACAGACTAGTTATTAATCAAGTGTGCCGGGGAAATATTCTTTCGCCAATAACGAAGTTTATGTGTCGTTGTCCGATTTCTCACCAAGGCTCTGGAGACTGACTTACTCATTCAAGCCTATAAGTATCCAACCAACCGACCAGAAACATATCTCCAAATTGAAATTTCATCCTATCTGAAGGTTATATCTGCCTTTCACCGCACCGACTGATATTTACCTAATATCTGTCGTCAGTAACGATGTCTTTATGGCGACCCGTTTCAAAACGTCGGCAAAAGAATTTACCACCGTCTTTGTATACAGCAGTTCCCGCCAATCATTGACAAATGTCCGAATCAATAGGTTATTCCATAAGTCAAATCCTAAGATGATGAAAGAACATCCGGTTCCGCATCATTGCATCTTTTAACACCTTATCCCAACTGACTACTTCAGTGTAGAGATTAAGACTATCATGCCAACGGAAGTACCCCTGTCGATCTGGAAGGGGCTTGAAATCTTTTTCTTCTTCCAACCAAGTCTTCACCTTTTTGTTTAAGTCACAGATAACATAGCCATAGAACGGGGTGTTGGTGTTAATCTGTATCTCCCTGCCCTGGGGTGTGGTGAACTCGCCATCACGTAGCTTGCGAACATAGCGAATAATTTGCTGCACAGGATCTTCCTTAGAAGATGGGTTGGCAAAATCATCTCGCTGTGGCCTCTTGAACTCGAATATAGTTACAGGATTGCTGGCTTCATTCTCACCTCGAAAAACCATTCGGTGATCAAATGCCAGAATATCTGGCCTGCCTGACTTTCCTTCCAAAGGGATATCAGAGGAGAGGTACTCGGTAAAATTGAGGCGTTCATCAATTAACCAAAGGTTATGATCCTCAAAAGGTGTTTGGTCACTGTCGCCTTTTCTGGGGAAAATAATGTCATGCACTACACCCTCAGAAGAGTACTTACCATCATCACCGGTTTGCAGGCTTTTTTCAAAAATGTCAATAACACTGCGACGCATGGAAATATAA
>NZ_JAHHPS010000466.1:0-1399 GCF_024606275.1 Endozoicomonas sp. SESOKO4
GTCCTTTCCAACCGAGGATAAATACTGACTTTGAAGGAACAGTCATGCACTCTACTGATAACCATTCCAGGATTGACTCTTCAGCCCCGCCGACACCTAAGCAACCTCGATTGGAGGAAGCACCAAAGGGTGTCAGTCTGGGCAGGGAGGTTACTGTAAAGGACAAAATTGAAGCAACATTATTCCATTTGCCCGAAGAGATACATGCCAAAATTATTCGCTATTTGGATTTTCGAGGGGTGACAGCTTTAACAAGGGTATGCAAACAGCTTCACAAGCTTGTAAAAAACGATAAGGCTCTGGAAAGAGCATGGTATCGTCGGCTTCCATCACTAAACCAATATCAACTAAAGACCATTGTTACGACAAAAGATGAACAACAACTCCGTGATTGGTTGAAGCCGTTTGCGGATATAGGCACTATCGGGTCACTCATAAAACAACAAAAGAATGTTTATTTTCCTGTTCAGTTAGTTTTCACCAACAGTAAACTGATGTCTCAATGTGAAAAATTCAAGTTGGTGGAAAAAACCGAAATTACCCGTACCCGTCCACGCTCTATCACCACGGCCAGTTTCAGCACTGATGGCCGCCATGTGGTGACTGCCGGCTATGACAAAACAGTGAAAATCACTGGCCAGAAGCCCGATGGATCATGGATAGAAACAGCCACCGTTTCCCACGGTGGTTGGGTCGGATCAGCCACCTTCAGTGTCGATAGCCGTAAGATGGTCACCGGGAGTGACGATCGCACGGCGAAAATCTGTGTTCAGGAGGACGATGGATCATGGGATGTAAAAGCCACTATTCTCCATAATCATGGGGTCACCTCGGCCTCATTCAGTGCCGATAGCTGCCATGTAGTGACCGCCAGTTTGAGTAATGAGGTGAAGATTTACAGCCAGGAGACCGATGGCTCATGGGAAGCAAAATACAGCATTAACCACAATGCTCCGGTCTCGTCGGTTAGCTTTAGCGCCGATGGGCGTCATTTGGTGATCCTGAGTGAAGATAACAATGCAACCCTCTACAGTCAGGATGATGGATCATGGAAAGTCAATGCCACCATTCACCACGATGATATAATCTACTACTACACTTTCAGCACCAATGGCCGCCACCTGGTAACCACCAGCGCCGATCACAGAGCAATCATCTATGGCCTGCAGGACAATGGATCCTGGGAAGAAATGACCACCATTATTCATGATTATTGGGTCAAATCAGCCAACTTCAGCGCCGATGGCCGTTATGTGGTAACTACCAGTGATAGCAAGGCAAAAATCCATGGCCTGCAAACCGCTGAGTGGGTATTAAAAGACACCATTCAACACCAAGAGGTGGTTACCTCCGCCAGCTTCAGCGCCGATAGCCGCCATCTGGTAACGACCAGTGAGGA
>NZ_JAHHPS010000467.1:0-4221 GCF_024606275.1 Endozoicomonas sp. SESOKO4
AGGCTTTGCCGATACTGATCTTTCATCGAACGGTTATTCATTGAGTAAGTACCACAAAAAATAATGATGAGAACTAGTCGTATTCGTGTTCGTATATATAGACTATGGGGAGCCATCATGCAGAAACATGTTGGCAACCGGGAAAAGTTCCAGTTTGAGCAGAGGGGGGGGATCAGGGGTAACCTTTTCTGGCTGAGTCGGGCAGGTCATCCTGTCTTTTGCAAGGATAACCAGACAGCCCTGCCGGGAGCCATTTATGCGGGTTTGCGCTAAGCCGAATTAGCCTTTATGGGCATCAATTCGTGGGTTTCCGCTCCTGATCCAAGGGGTTGCTTTTTAAACTTCTTAATGGCTACGATCACCGTAACCGTTGCAACGACTACGAGAGCGCCGACAATAATGAGCCCGGTTTTCCAATCAGAAGTGTCTGAAGAGGATTGCGAAGGCGATAAATCATCATAAGGTTTCTGAAGGTTATCGTTTCCCAGACCCTCCAGACCCTCCAGATCCAGAGCAATTTCTTGCATCCGAACTCGCTCGTTGCCTTCCCCGGTATCATCAATTTCAACAGCCAGATAGACCTTGTTACCGACAAAAACCGGGCGCATAGTATTGGCTGTCGCGGGTTTAAACGTGGTGCCAAGACGATGGTTATTGACCTGATCTTTGTAGGTCAATACGGTCAGTCGTCCATCGCTGTTGTAGATAACGGCGTGCAGATAATCTTCTGTTGCTATCAGCCTGACGGTCGCGAACGAACCCGGTGCGGGGGAAGGAAAATCAATACTGTCGTCAATCATATAAGCACTGTCCATCTGTCCATTGTCACTGGCGAACCGGCGAATAGAAAGTTTTTTTCCCTCAGGGCTGTATAGGGCAACGAAGACCTGATCTTTTTGTATCAGGATGTCCTGCTGGCTGTTGATCATGTCATCGTAATTGGTGGCTATTATCCCTCTGCCATTGTTGCCAAAAGAGGCAGTGGGTTTTAGCTGTTGACTGTCGTATTGTCTGATAAACAGAGGATCGGGTGCATCTTCTTCACTTTGACTGGTTACATAAAGGCGTTTGCCGTCTTGGGATAGCTTTAAATGAATCCCTTGTTCTTTATCATACGAGCCACTGTTTTCAGAAAGAAAGATCCGTCGCTGCTGGTAACGACCCACCAACAGGCTGTTATCGAGGGTTCCTGTAAAATAAATAGCGCCCTGATGATAAGCGGTATCATTAATTTGCACACTTTCAGGGAACAGGTCGTTACGTACAGTGAATTCTCCCCGGTAGCTCCGGGTAGCACTTAACGGGAACTCGAACAGAATTGCTTTTCCTGACTGTGTTGTTGCAACAAGAACCAGATGAGAGCCCGTCTTTTCGTGAATAACCTGCCCTGTCAGAGACGGGTAGGAATCCAGTAGTCTGGAGTAGTCGGCAGAGGTTGTGTAAGTCACAATGCCGCACTGGCCAAATTGTTGGTCCAGTGCAGAACCTTTATAGCGCGCCAGAACAATCCCTTTGGAAGGCGACTCAGGCTGAATGACGACGTATACCCGTTGGCTTTCCGGGTCATAGGTTTGAAAGAGTGGTGTGCCTTCTGGTGGCTGGCAGTTTGACAGGTCAAGTGAATGGGTTGTGGGGGATGTACTGTCAGGCAGGGCACTGGATGCAGCAGCCGTGCTCAATAGACGGGTTAGCGGCTGTGCCGATGAGGATGATCTTGCCGATATTGTGTCTGATGGTGACTCCAAATCAGGTAAGGCTCTGATTGCGGCAGCTGTGGTCAATTCAGTGGTGAGCGGCTTTGCAGATGACAATTTTGCGGATGTCAATGCTGTAGCCAACAGAGTTGCTGTGATGTCCTTTACCCCGTTGCAGTCAAATCCCCCTGGTGTGCAATCCATTACGGCCTGTAATGTTTGCAGTTCAGAGAAAACTTTAGGAAACGGTAAATAACCATGTCGACCGTTCCAGACAGTACGATTGAAAGAGGTCGCGTCTTCGGCGCCACCAGGGTCAGCGAACTCATTCAGGACGGTGGGAAACGGGTTATTTGTCGGTTGGGTGCCATTGATTCGGACCAGTTCACGGTAGGGGGTGTTAATACCTCTGAGCATCGGCAGCTCTGTTGTATCACCGGCATTCCAGAGCCTGCTGCTTAAGCCGTTTAAGCCTGATTTGAGAGCACTTTCCGATACTCTTACGACACCTGCATTATATCCATTGAAATCGAAAGTAGAAACCCGGTAATACTTTGTGAAAGTATCCAGATTATTTTCAATGAGGTCTGCCTCGTAAACGTTTGCAACTGCCGGGCTTAGATGGCTAGTTGAATTAATGAAGCCGGTATTAACATTGTTATAAACCGAGGCCCGACGAGCCAGCGAGGACATACCGCCAGCCCGACTATCATCCCCTTTCCCAATGACTGGTCCAGCATTCAGGTTGTCATGAATACTTCCACCCCTTGCTACTCCGGCAATACCTCCGATATCTGCAAGATTGCCGTCAGAACTGACAGCTCCGGCATTTACGTTTTGAACAACGCTAGAGTTGACCGATTGCCCACTTATTCCACCCACTTGGGTGCTATGCTTTCCAGACGTGCTACCTGTGTTGAGGTTTTTGCTGACCAGAGTTTGTCTTTCCGTATACCCTACTATTCCGCCAATGCTCCCAGCTCTTTTCCAGGAAGTAACGCTCAAATAATCGGAGGCAATTTTTCCGGTGTTCAGGTTATGTAACAGTCTGGCTGATCCTGCTTTTCCTACAATCCCTCCGGAATCTTCGGTATGGCCAGCATTAACCTCCCCGGTGTTCACATTGTTGTTGGCAACGCCATTGCCTTTCAGCCTTCCAACAATGCCACCGGCAGGTGAGTTATCCAGGCTTCTGGAAGTTATTGTTCCAATATTCAGGTTGTTTGATACAGAAGAACTCTGATCCGCCACCCCAGCGATACCGCCTGTGCTGGTGCTTCCGGTTGTGAACACGGCGGCGGTGTTGACACTATTGCGAATGACACTACCGGAAACACTGCCCGCTAAACCTCCGGCATGACTGTGATAGCCACCCGTTCTGATCGCTCCGGCATAATTGACCACCTCTTCAATCCTGCTGTCTTTCAACGCTCCCACAAGTGCACCGGTCGGGCTCGTATTTCCGGAACTGATCACTTCTGGTTGTTTAAGCAGGATCTGTCTGATGGTGCTGTCCCGTAGCGACCCGAACAAGCCTGAGGTTGTGTTATCTGCTGATGTTGCAACTTCGAGGCCGGAAATAACGTGGCCATTGCCATTGAGGGTGACAGAAAACGGTTTGGAGGTATTGCCGACGGGTTCCCAGGGAGTGAATTCGCTCAGGTTGATATCACTGATTAACTCGTAGCGACCTTCGACCGGGTGGTCAGCATTCAGGTATTGATAGAAATTATTATTGTCCAGCTCAATAGTCACGGCCTTGCTGATTGTTGGCTGTGCTGATGAAGATGGGGCGGTGGATGAAGCTTCTGAAGGTGATACCGAACTGGCTGAAGTGCGAGCTACAGACGTGGTGATCAATTCGCTGGTTAAAGGCTGTGCCGATGATGCTGGGACAGCGGATGAAACCTCAGAAGGTGACACCGAACCGGATGAAGTACGTGCTACAGAAGTCGTGCTCAATTCACTGGTTGAAGGCTGTGCTGATGACGATAGGACAGCGGATGTAACTTCAGAAGTTGACATCGAACCGGATGAAGTTCTGGCTATAGAATGAGTACTCAACTCACTGGTTGAAGGCTGTACTGATGACGATGGGGCAGCGGATGAAGTTTCCGAAGGTGACACCGAACTGAGTGAAGCATGGGCTACAGAACGAGTACTCAATTCACGGGTTGAAGGCTGTGCTGATGACGATGGGGCAGCAGATGAAGCTTGAGAAGGTGACACTGAACCGGATGAAGTACGGGCTACAGAAGTCGTGCCCAATTCGCTGCTTGAAGGCTGTGCTGATGACGCTGAGACAACAGATGAAACTTCAGAAGGTGGCACCGAACCGGACAAAGTTCGGGCTATAGAAGTCGTGCTCAATTCACTGGTTGAAGGCTGCGCTGTTGACGATGGGGCAGCAGGTAAAACCTCAGAAAGTGGCACCGAACTGGATGAAGTTCTGGCTATAGAATGAGTGCTCAATTCACGGATTGAAGGCCGTGCTGATGACGATGGGACAGCAGATGAAACTTCAGAA
>NZ_JAHHPS010000468.1:0-2484 GCF_024606275.1 Endozoicomonas sp. SESOKO4
GACGGGTAATGTTGACTCGGGGTTCGATGAGTCTTGGAGAAAAGGATGGCGGCCTTCCTCCCCAATCAACCGTCCAAACGGAAACACAAATACTAAACGATTCAGAACGTCTAATTCATCGTTACCATCAGCCAGAAGAGGGAGCAAAGATTCAGATTGCTCTGGCGCCATGTTCACCTTTTTCAGTCAGCACAGAGCTGATGAAAGAGACCGCCGGGCTCGCCCGTAAACACAGTGTTCGATTGCATACTCATCTGGCTGAAACTCTTGATGAAGACAGCTTCTGCATTCGACGATTTGGTCTGCGTCCACTGGATTATCTTGAATCTGTGGGCTGGCTGGCTGACGATGTCTGGCTGGCTCATGGCATTCACTTCAATGAGGATGAAATCAAAAGAATGGGGCAGGCGGGTTTGGCCGTCTGTCACTGTCCTACCTCAAATATGCTTCTTGCATCGGGCGTCTGCCGAACCAAAGAACTCGATTCTGCAGGCGTCCATGTCGGACTGGGTGTGGATGGCTCTGCTTCTAACGACGGCTCGAATATGATGCAGGAAGTCCGTCAGGCTTTGCTGATCAACCGTCTGCGTTACGCCGCAGATGAAGTCACTCATCTTGATGCCTTGTACTGGGCGACAAAAGGTTCAGCGAAAGCACTTGGTAGGGAGGATATTGGAGAACTGGCAGTAGGGAAGCAGGCCGACCTTGCTCTTTTCAGCCTGGATGAGTTGCGTTTCAGCGGCAGCCATGACCCATTGGCAGCATTAGTTCTTTGTGGAGGCCATAAAGCAGCTGCCGTGATGTGTGCAGGAAAGTGGCTGATTAAAAATGAAGCACTGCTTCATCTTGATCAACACGCTATCATGGCTGCCCACCAGCTTTCAGCCAAAAAACTGGTGTCCTGAGGTATGATGGAGTTCTCAGAAAGCGGTTTCTTCTTTGATGGATCCTGAAGACGCATTAATATTTTTCACCACTTTTCTCTGATCGCTGGATGCCAGCCCGGATTCTTCAGGCAAAACCAGCGACAGCAAAATAGCAGTCAAACCTCCGGTGGTGATCGACGAGCCGAAAATGTTTTTGACCAGTTCCGGCATCTGACTCAGCACCTCAGGCACAATTGTGACACCCAGCCCCATGCCTATGGACACAGCAATAATCATTACCTGCCGACGATCAAGCGACTCTGAAGCCAGTATGCGAATACCTGAAGCAGCCACTGTGCCAAACATAACCAATGTGGCCCCACCCAGAACAGGTTTGGGAATCTGCACCAGGATGGCCCCGAGTATCGGGAAAAGTCCCATCACAAAAAACAGTCCGGCAATAATATAGCCAACAAATCGGCTGGCGACGCCGGTCATTTGAATCACACCATTGTTCTGACTGAACGTCGTCGTTGGAAAGCTGTTCAGGCAGGCTGCGGTCAGAGAGTTCACGCCATCAGCCAAAATTCCGCCACGAATACGCTCAACGTATTCATCACCCTTAATAGGTTCTCCTGAGAGCTTTGCTGTTGCAGTGAGATCACCAGTCGATTCAATGGTCGTAATCACATAAATGAGAACAATCGGAATGAATAACTCCCAATCGAAGGTCATTCCATATTTAAAAGGCACTGGAATAGTAAATAATGCCGAGTCCGTTAATCCCTCCAGAGTCATTTTACCGGAATAAAGTGTCATCAGGCTGCCTACCAGCAAGCCGAGGAAAATCGCCGAGAGACGAACCATGGGACGGGAACTGCGATTAAAAAAGATCACAGTCGCCAACACTGTGATGCTCACTGCAAGGTTGCTCAGTGCACCAAAATCAGGCGCATTGAAGCCACCGGCCATATCAGTCACAGCCACCTTAACCAGGCTGAGACCAATCAGTGAAATGACAATTCCGGTGATGGTTGGCGTTATGATCTTGCGCAGTTTATGGAAAAAACGGCTCAGGATAATCTCGATAAATGCCCCGAAAAAACAGAGCCCTGTCATTAAAGCTATAATCTCTTCATTGCTGCCTCCCCGACTCTTAACAACAAAGCCGGCAGCAATCAGGGAACTTAAAAAAGCAAAACTGGTCCCTTGAATACTCAGCAAACCAGAGCCCAGAGGACCAAAACGTCTGGCCTGGATAAAGGTACCTATCCCTGATGCGATTAACGCCATACTGACCAGATAAGGAATATGTTCTCCCAGGCCCAGCACCCCACCGATGACCAGAGTTGGTGTCACAACACCCATAAAGCTGGCGATCATATGTTGCAAAGCACTGAAAAAAGCTCTAGGTAATGGTGGCTTGTCGTTTAGCTGGTGAATGAGTTCGGGATTATGAACCTCGGTATTCATGGGTACTCCTGCCGTTTTTTTTGTTATTCAGAAGGAGTATTGCAATTACTTGACCAATTGTTCAATTTTTTTGGAGATATTCGAAATAAAATACCAGCGCAACCAGCCTGCCAAGGGCGAGCCTTTCATGATGCAGGGGATAGAC
>NZ_JAHHPS010000469.1:0-1782 GCF_024606275.1 Endozoicomonas sp. SESOKO4
GGTTCTGCATCAGCACAGCGATATAACTCAGGGCCAGCTGTTCTCCTGATGGAATAACTTCAGAGACAGGTATTTCAACGTTGCTGTTTTCGGTTGTGCGCATCCCGGACAGAAAATGATCGGGGATATTCTTATCCCAGGGCAGAAGGCTATGGGTTTTGAGTAGCGCCTCAAAGATTATCTGGATGCCTTTTTTGGTGATGTCATGGTTTTTTAGTTGAAGGCAGGCTTCAAGTAGCCATTTTAGCCATTGGGAGGAATGCTCTTTGCTGAGTTTATGCAGGGCGCCCAACGAGGGAAGCAGGTCGAATACAGCCTGAGCATGGCTGGCGTCCAGAAAACGCAACTGGTCATCTTTTGTTAAGGGTTGCAAGAGTTCCCAGTAGAGTCTTTTCATATAGTCGTATTTCAGCACTCCCGATAATTGCTGCAACCGGGCTGAATGCTGTTCCCATTGGCTCTTATTCGGCAATGATTTCAGCCGCTTGGCAAAATAGACAAAACGCCCTCTGGGTTCATTGGCAGAAAACAGAGCTATTGCCTTACTTAACACGTTCAAAGGCACGGCTTTGCCCGAATGACGCCAGAAAAAATCCCGGTTCTGTTGACTAACCTCAAGGTAGCGTTTGACGCCTTTCCCTCCATAAGAAGACAGAAACGTTATCAATGATTCCAGCATCAGAGCGGGTTTAGTCTTTTCAACGTGGTGAAATTGTTTTAAAAGCGCCCAGCTGATTACCCAGTCTGGGTTAGGGGTGGAAAGATAAAGGGAAACTGTTTTTAGCTGGCGATTGAATTTGTCATCCTCTTCATTATTCAAGTGGCTATTTTCTTCATTAGATTCTGTCAACAGCCACTGTTTCAGTTGTGTTTCCAGGTGTTTCAGCTCTTCAATAGCAGGTAGCCCTTCTGATGCCCAGAGCCTGGCCATAATTTGCAATAACAGATGGTTGGGCACCCCCCCGAAGCTTATCCAGTTCATCATTTTTTTCACTGGTTCATGTTTGGGCATGCCCTGGCCATTATTTATGGACGAGAAGGCACGGAACCGCTCCATACTGAACTCGCCATCCTGGTCTTTCCACTCCGGCCAGCCAAGCACTTTTTTCACTCGCTCATATGTGGGCATGCCCCGGCCAAGATTCATGGAAGAAAATGCGCGGAGCCGCTCCATACCGAACCTGCCATCCTTTTCTTTCCATTCCGGCCAGTTCAGCATCGCTTTCACGTCCTCATATTTGGGCGGGCCTTTGCCAGCATTCATGGCTGTGAAGGTGCGGAATCGCTCCATGCTGAACTCGCCATACTTATCTTTCCACATCTGCCAGCCCAGAATCTCTTTCACTTCCTCCTCATTTTCAGGCAAGCCTCTGGCATGATTCATGGACGAGAAGGCGCGGAACAGCTCCATGCTGAACTCGCCATTCTTGTCTTTCCATACCTGCCAGCCCAGCACCATTTTCACTTTCTTGTGTTTGGGCACAAATCTTTTGGTGAACATCGACGAGAAAGAGCGAAATAACTCCATATTGAATTCGCCATCCTCGTCTCTCCATTCCGGCCAGTCCAGCATCGCTTTTAATTTTTTATGTTCCTCATGTTTGGGAATGCCTTTGCTGTGATTCATGGACGATAAAGCGCGGAACAGCTCCATATTGAACTCGCCATCCCTGTCTTTCCATTCCGACCAGTTCAGCACCTCTTCCACGTCCTTTTTTTTGAGCATGCCTTTGCCACTATTCATGGATGAGAAAGCGCGGAACAGCTCCATATTGAACTCGC
>NZ_JAHHPS010000470.1:0-2103 GCF_024606275.1 Endozoicomonas sp. SESOKO4
CTATTGCATAATAGTCTCAGGTGGCTGGTGCCTTTATGGCACCGGCCTTTTTCCGTTGTATGAGCTATATCGTTCTATGCCGGATGGCAACGTTCGATGGTTCAATTAATTGATGGAGTTCAGATCGTTAAAGGCTCAGGCTGACTGTGTTTTACCGCAGGGATCTATCTCCTTCAATCTGAGAAAGTTGCAGTGTCATTGGCAGAGTGGGAGCCTGACCGGAAATTGACAGCTCGGACAAAAGTCCGGCAGAGCATAATTCCCGATCAGATTCCCGGAATGAAAGTCTGACTTTCGTTCTGGACGCTAAAGCTCATGCAACGGTAACGGTTGAAATCACCGTTTTTTAATTGGGTATCAAAAGGGGGCCACCCGCCCTCAATAAACCTAGATGGCCAGACCAGACGGTCTGAAGCCAGAACCAGGTGACCAAGCTGGGGAACGCTGATGGCATACTCGTATACAGAGAAAAAACGCATCCGCAAAGACTTCGGCAAACTGCCGCATGTCATGAATGTGCCCTATCTTCTGGCGATTCAGCTTGATTCTTATCATAAGCTGCTGCAATCCGGAAGAGAGCCGACCGCACGTGAGGACATTGGTCTTCATGCTGCATTCAAATCCGTATTTCCAATCGTAAGTTACTCTGGAAATGCAGCGCTGGAATACGTGAGTTACAGGCTCGGTACTCCAGCGTTTGATGTCAAGGAATGTCAACTTCGTGGTGTGACTTACGCGGTACCTCTGCGTGTAAAAGTGCGCCTGATCATTTATGACAAAGACTCTGCCAACAAGGCAATCAAAGATATCAAGGAACAGGAAGTTTACATGGGCGAAATTCCGCTCATGACTGAGAACGGTACATTTGTAATCAATGGTACTGAACGTGTTATCGTATCTCAGCTTCATCGTTCTCCTGGTGTATTCTTTGACCACGACCGTGGCAAGACACACTCTTCAGGCAAACTGCTGTATTCTGCCCGTGTGATTCCTTACCGTGGCTCATGGCTGGACTTCGAGTTCGATCCGAAGGACATGCTTTACGTACGCATCGACCGTCGTCGTAAGCTGCCTGCTACGATTCTTCTGCGTGCCCTGGGCATGAGTAATGAAGAGATCCTGAATGACTTCTTCGATACCGTAGACTTCAAGATCGGCTCTGAAAATGTCAATACTGAGTTTGCCGCTGAGCGCCTGCGTGGTGAAGCTGCAAGCTTTGACATTAAAGACGGCGACGGCAATGTTCTGGTTGAACAGGGTCGTCGTGTGACGGCGCGTCACATCCGTCAGCTGAAGAAAGCCAATATTGAACAGCTGGAGGCTCCGGTAGAGTACATTTACGGGAAGGTCCTGGCCAAGACCGTTGTACATGCTGCCACCGGTGAAATCATTGTTGACTGCAACACTGAAATTACTCCGGAAGTTTACGAAAAACTGCTGGAAGCCGGAATCAAACAGGTTGAAACCCTGTACATTAATGAGCTGGACTGCGGTTCATATATTTCTGACACTCTGCGCAGTGACACCACGACAAACCGTCTGGAAGCTCTGGTAGAAATCTACCGCATGATGCGTCCCGGTGAACCGCCGACACAAGAAGCAGCAGAAACCCTGTTTGGCAACCTGTTCTTCTCTGCAGAGCGTTATGACCTGTCCGCAGTTGGTCGCATGAAATTCAACCGTCGTCTGGGTCGCGAAGACGACGTCGGTTCTGGTGTCCTGGATAACGCTGACATCGTTGATGTTCTGAAGACACTGGTCGACATACGTAATGGTCAGGGCATCTGTGACGATATCGACCATCTGGGTAACCGTCGTGTTCGTTCGGTCGGTGAAATGGCTGAAAACCAGTTCCGTGTCGGTCTGGTTCGTGTCGAGCGTGCCGTGAAGGAACGCCTGAGCCTGGCAGAGTCCGAAGGCCTCATGCCTCAGGATCTGATCAACGCCAAACCGGTTGCAGCGGCCATCAAGGAATTCTTCGGTTCCAGCCAGCTGTCCCAGTTTATGGACCAGAACAATCCACTGTCCGAGGTGACTCACAAGCGTCGTGTATCTGCACTTGGCCCGGGTGGCTTGACCCGTGAGCGTGCCGGTTTTGAAGTT
>NZ_JAHHPS010000471.1:0-1789 GCF_024606275.1 Endozoicomonas sp. SESOKO4
GTGATGTTTTTTTTCTCGAATACCTTCATCAGGGTTTTCGCTTTTTCCAGCTCTTGCTCAGTTAATTCGTAATGGATATTTTCTTTTACTTTTTCCAGTGGGTTATCTGTAACTTGAGTTTTTGCCCTTTTTCTTAGTTTGTCCGCTGGTGCTCCTGAAGCAACGACTTTCAAAGTATTTCTCTTTTTATCCAGGCCATTCTTTTCTATCTGAACAGGTTCCGATGAATCAGGCTCTGTTTCTTCCGGCGTTCGTCCAGCTCCTTTATTATCATGAGTGTCCGACAGGCACTTATCGCATAAAAACACTGAAGCAGCTGCATCACCGGCTATACGACGTAATTCCTGAGTATTCAGTGCATTGTTACACCTTGAGCATGTAACAACCGAATTTTCTTGATCCTGCTCAGCTGAGGGTTTCAGTGGGTCATCGCCTCCATCACCACTGCCGCCTGTCGAACCGGTTTCCTGGTTATGGGCTGCGGTTCCACTCATCTGGCCGGATTGGCCAGTCTGACCTGTTGTTGCGGTCATTGATGCATTGGCCTGTCTGGAGGGTTGACCTTTTTCTCCGTTATCCGCCTGACGACCAGAATATTTGCCAGAAACGATCTCACGGTAAACACTGAGTTCGTGATCATTCTGTGCCAGCAATGCCTGAATCAGAACCGGATGCATCGTGGCAGGGTCTGAGCTTTCCAGATCAAGTAGATCCGCTTCAATAACCATGATCCGGTCTGACATTATCCGGGCCAGAATGGTTTGGCCTTTTATAATTGACCATAGTCGTTTAATTCGCAAGATTCGAAGCAATTGTTTTTTTTGTTGCAGGCATTTTTGAACAGGGTCAGGAACGAGGTTAAGGTCAGGCTGGGGCTCTGGGTCAGGAGTCCGGTTGTTTCCGTCAGGTGGCTCGTCGTCATCAACTTCCCCGGCAGCACCCAAGGCGATCAGTGCCTTGCAATGGTTCTCCGGGTATTCATGTAACACAGCCTTCAGGTCAATGCGGTGTTTTTGCTTTATTGGCCAAATCGGTAGAGGAGGCAATGGGAGAGGCGCAAGTGGACTTTTATTCGGTAGTAGCTGGAACAAGCTGAGGGCGAACTGCATAAATTCAACTGACAGAGAGTTGGGCTGTTCAGGTTCAGCCAGCATATTGGTAGAGAGGAAATGCGCTGGTACCGGGCTTGAGCCGACTAATCCCAGAGCGGGCAGCGACTCCCCATACATTATGGTTACTAACAGAAGCAGTGATCGGACCATCGAGTGGGCAGTTTCGTTTTTTTGTGGCTCTCTCCTGGACCCGAGCTTAAAAAAAATCAACATCCGAGACCTCATTCGCTATTGGAAATATTTCGTCATTTTCACGACGTCCGGCGTAATGTACAGGCTCATTAACTGACCTCTACCATTTGCACCGGAATGTATAGCACTGCAATGACCAGCCTGCCATGAAGGGAGTTAGCGAAAAGCTTTTTTTGGTATTAGAAAAACTATAATGGTTTTGTCACCCCGGGTTTCACATTTACAGTTCTGTGCTCATCCCTGAGTTCATCGCTTTTCTAAAACCAAATCTTACGACAGTTGTTAGGAATAAAACATCGGCGTTTCAGTAAAATTTCAGCACGTTTGCCGTAGATGAAAGAATCTATGAACCACTCTGTTTTAGTTTCTTGCCCCTTATCCTCTCGTCTATCCTCACTGCTCGTATCCATAGAAAAAATAAGGATAGAATCATTAAAAGTCTACTCTTGCACGTATTGGTCTTTGTGCCTTTCGTCTGCCCGGTT
>NZ_JAHHPS010000472.1:0-2772 GCF_024606275.1 Endozoicomonas sp. SESOKO4
ATGTATCCGGTGCCTGAAAATTGTGTTGCCAGAGACGACCCGCATCTCTGGCAAACAGCCTGAGGCCCTCAAACGATGCCTGCACTGAGAGCCCTGCCACTCCTTCAGTTTCATAAGGGTAGTGGTGATACAGGCGGGTGTTTTTTTCATCATCAAAGACTTGCAGCAGTGCCGAACCATCTGGCTCCAGGGCAATGGCTGACAAGGTTTCATCAGGTAATCGACAGGCTTTGAGCTTATCAAGAGCATTGTTCAGACGATAGATGCCTCGTGGTTTCAGTAATGCGCTTTCAAGGCCCAGATGATCCTTATGGGTTCGAAAAAAATCCAGCTGTGGCTGCTCGCGGACAAAATCATGCCAGTCTTCTGTGGCGCCCCGTTGGCGTTTCAGGAACTTGAAACGGCGATACCCCTGAGGTACCTCTGTGGAAGGAAAAGCCAGACTGCGGCCGTAAATTTCAATATTCCTGCTGTTGATCAACTCTGCTTCCCAAAGCCTGGAAATTTCCGGAACAGTCTCTTTTGGATGTTTCCTGCCAAACTCAGCAATCTCATGGCGGAAACGTTCACAATAAAACCTGTCTGGACCCGGTGCACACCCAGCACCAACACCAAGGCCAATCAGATACCATGGATAGTAATGTCTTCCCTTATAAGCTACATCGTAGTAACGCTCAATAAACAGTGAGTCGCGATCATCAGCTGTTGCTGAAAGTTGCGCGAGCAGTTTTTTTTGCATGCCCGGAGTGACAACCCGGAGCACCTGTGCAGAATATTCAACCGGCAACCCGTTCTGATCTATTAACCTCATTAATTCCAGTGTTTGCTGCTCATCCCTTAAGGCGTCAGGGTGGTGCTCAAAATAGTTGACAACAGGTTGAAGTAACTGTGTTGCACAGGGCAAGGGTTTGTGACGCAGTTGTGTGACATATGCATGCTCGGCAGGGCGCAAGTTGACTGCTTTAAAAGTAGCGGGTGGCAGGGATTTAAAGAGTTGCAGAAACTCAGCAAACCAGTTGACATTCAAGGGGAATGTTCCGCCTAAATGCTCCTGCATACAATCAATGAGATGTTCAGGAACGGTTAGCTTGATCAGTGCGCTGCGGCGGGCTCTGGCCAGCTGACTGTCTTCCGCTTTGGACATGGCCACTGCCGCTAGTGGCTGGCAGTTATGACGGTATAAAAGCAAGAGTGGTGTTGCGCCGCTGTTGTCTCTTTGGTTGGCCAGAGTCCTGGCGGGCAGATATTGAAACAACTGGTCATAGCGGGAAGGATAAGCATTCAGATGGGAAAAGTTGCGTAGACTGCCGCGGGAGTTCATGCCCGGAATGGCTGTCGCCATAAGGTGCAGAATATTACTGCCGTTATGAAACGTCTGGTTAAGAATATTGGCTGAAGAGGCTGGCAGCAAACGTTTAAACAGTTCCAACTGGCCCAATATAAAGGCACACACCAGCAGCTTTTCCCGCTCTTTATCATCCAGCTTTTCCACTTCTTCCAGAATCAGTTTTTCATGCCTTTGGGCATTCACTTCCAGCAAACAAAGCTGCAATGTAAAAATCTCTGAAGCCATTGCGGTGGTGATACTCTGGCAGAAATCCTGTGACGTTTGAGGTTTGCCATGCCTGACGTCTGGCGATTCGAAAATAGCTTTTATCAGATAAGGTGCTGCACCATCCGAAAGTTGTAGAGATTGATTGAGTTCTTTTAGAGAAAAGTAATATCTTTTCAGTTGACCCAGAAGCTCTCGGGCAGTTTTCTGCAGCTGCCAGCGGGGCAGGTATTTCTCCAATATTTCCATAAAGCCCGGATCAGGCTTAAACATAATTGTTGCGGCAAGATTGCCAAGAATGTTCAGCACTGCTTCATGACGTGTGTTATCCAGGAATTGTTTAAATAATTGGGGAGGTATCATTACCTTGGATTCGATCGGCTCGCCCTCAAGTCCCAGTCCTAAATCAGCCAGCGTTTGCAGAACGGAAATATTTTCAGGCAGGCAAGGATTCTCGACGAGGTAGCTGATCAGCTTTTGCAAAGACGGCAGATGGAATTTTACATCCTTTGCGACGAGATTCTGACTCATTCTATTAAGATCAAGACGGGCATTTTTTACCTGTTCTCGCAGCAATTTATGGTCATATGGAATATCAATATGACCTAATGCATTCTCAACAAGAGATATCCATTCACGACGCTGGTCGGCAGTGGTAGTGATGTGTCGCCGGTGTACAGAGCGAGCAGAGGGCGCATCCGATCGAGCTGTCTGGTTACTCAAGCCGGAAGTGGAAGCAGGTGTGGAAAAATCTGTTTCCGGAGCGGTCCGACTGGACAGGTTTAAGGGAGTATTGCAGGGCATCCGTGGCAGCATAATTAATTCCATTAATAACTAGTTTTCTGAAGTTTCCAAATCAATAGACCAGCAAAGGTTGATTTGGTTCAAAATTACCCGGAAAACATCACCAGCGGTGTGAACTTTGTTGACAACAGCTTCAAGATGTTTGTCTGCGCAAGAGGGTTGTTTTTTGCCGCACGTTAGCAGGTTCAGGGCTCAGAGGGTGGGTGTATTGACCTACGCCGACCAGAAAAATGCCATTATCAGGATATCCTTCAAATCAGTGGTTGCCGACGGGCAAGCCACTGGATTTTGTTGGTAGTTGGCGTGTTAGCTGTTGGGCAGTCTGGACAGGATGAGCTTTAAGGTTTCTTTGATTTCCACATTGTCAGCTTTCAACTCTGCGTTGTCAGCTTTCAACTCTGCGTTGTCAGCTTTCA
>NZ_JAHHPS010000473.1:0-1414 GCF_024606275.1 Endozoicomonas sp. SESOKO4
TCCGAATAAATGGTACCAAACAGGCAAATAACCAGTTCCCCACCGTCCTGAATGAATTTGCAGACCCTGGTGGTGTTGCAAACGCCACCTCTTTCAATCGTACTATCTGGAACGGGCATTACGGCTATTTACCGTTTCCGAAAACTTTCTCCGAACCGCAAACATTACTGGCTGGAATTGATTGCACACCGGGAGGGTTTGACTGCAGCAAAGAAATATATCGGTTGATCCATGAAATTGATATAGACCCGAACAGGTTGCCTGAAATAGCGATCCCAGCACCCACGGGCAGAGTTCTGAAAAGATATTGTCCGCCTCACAGGGTTTTGAGTGTTGCGTGGAACAGGGACAGTAAGCACATAGCGGTGGGAATAGGTTCAGGTACAGGCAGGAGTGGCTGTCCCCGTTCAGCAACCGTACAAATCTTTGAAATCAATGCCTCGGGGTCTCCCAGACTCCTTTACACTCTGACCTATCCGAAAAACGGATGGGCTCTAGGCGTTGAGTTCAACCACGACGGTACCGAGCTGGCAGTCGGAACTTATTATAATGGGGTCAGGATTTATGACGTGATGAACGGGTACATCCTCAAGAAGCGCCTGCCTCATGCGACAGGCTTTATACGGGCCCTTAAATACAACCACAGCGGCACCCTTCTGGCGGCCGGGGCAAGTGATAACACGGTCAAGGTTTACAATGTGACAAATGACTATGCCCTCGAGCGCGAACTGCATGATGCGACAGAGAAGATACTGAGCATTACCTTCAATCACGACGGCAGCTTGCTGGTAGCTGCTGCGGAAGATGGACAGATCAGGATTTATGCCGTGGCAAACTCGTTTAACCTCGAGCGAGTCCTGTTCTACAGGAAGACAGGCGGAGCACTCAGCATGGCTTTCAATCACGACAGCAGCCTGCTGGCAGCCGGAGGATATGAGATCAATTTTTATCGTGGGAAGAGTCCTTACACCCACCTGCGCCCCCAACTGTACACCGCACGCGGTGTGGCCGCAGATAGCATTGCCTTCAACCCCAGTGGCACCAGGCTGGCAGCCGGGAGGAACGATGGACAGGTATGGATTTATAGCGGGACAAGCCCATTTAAACACCTGAAAACCCTGACCGATGGGCACAACAGAATGTACAGTATTGCCTACGCTCAAAACAACAAATGGCTGGCTGTTGGTGATTTACATCAAAAAGTCTTGATTTATGAGCTCGATACACCATCGCCATCTCTACAGCCCCCAACCAGCGAATTTACCACCGCTTCTGTAGCTCATACTTCACCCAGTTCGGAGTCACTTTTAGGCGTTTCATCCGCTGTCCCATCTTCATCGGCACAGCCTTTAACCAGCACATTGCCCACCACTTCTGTAGCTCGCACTTCAAGCATTTCTGTGTCGCCGTCAGA
>NZ_JAHHPS010000474.1:0-1168 GCF_024606275.1 Endozoicomonas sp. SESOKO4
TTGGCAACATTGTTAATGTCGACTCTGTTTCTGAAAATATCCATGCTGCTCCCAATCAAGTTCAATCTTTTTTGAATGAGAATAAGCCGAGCATAAACTTACATTCGGCCTATCTGGTTTTCGGTTATTTGTTAATTCAGAAATTGTCAGAAGCTATAGATGGCACTGAGAGACATCGAATGCGCTTTAGGTTTGTTTTCTACGTCAGTCCCATAGTCATAATCAATGTCATCGAACTGGCTATATCGGTATTCAGCCCTGAGCGACAGAGGGAGACCGGCTTCATTTTTAAATTCTACACCGAACCCACCATGCCAGCCGGTAACAGTATCATCCCCTTTATCCCCGTCAGAGGTTTTGGCTTCTGACTTTAAATTACTCATTCCGAAACGACCATAGACGTTTACAGTCTCACTGTAAGCGTGGCCTATAATCAGGCTTGCACCATATTCACCTTTAAACTGGATCTCTTCTTCAAAGGAGCTCAACTTGTATTCGGCCTTGGTTCTGTGATGGTTATATTCAGCCTCCAGTCCCACATACATGGCACGTTCAACAGGGAAGTTATAACCGACAAAAGCACCATAGATACTTCCCTGATTACCAAAAGAATCAATTTTCAGTGATCCGTACTCCATCTCACTGCTGACTGATTCATACCCGGCTTTACCGCCAATGTAGAAACCCTCTTCAGATGCAAGCGCAGAACCTGCAAAGGTAAGAGCTAAAGCTACCATGGTTATTCTCATAATTACCTTCCTCAGTGTTGTGGATTAAACACCGCCATAAGTATGTGCTATCTGAATCTCGGTGCGGTTTTTTTTACATTACAACACAGCATTGAATAAACCAATAAACCAACCTCAAGGAAGAACATGATCATTAGTTATATTCAGGGAAGTACGTAAAAGTATTGAATCTATCCGTCGAACCTGGAGTTTCGATTTCATTTGATCGTCTATTCCCTGTCAAATACATACCAAGACGGTTAAAGCTACAAGTTTCAGGAACAGGAGTTATGATCATTTCTGGTGTTTGAGGACATAAAAAGGTGGCGTGCCCTAATCAATAGCATTCCTGCAAGCTTGCAACTGACAATAAGAGATACGGAACGAACAAGTTGTAGGAAAGTGAGCGTTCAACATCTTTGGCCGATGGGGCTTTGCGT
>NZ_JAHHPS010000008.1:0-3963 GCF_024606275.1 Endozoicomonas sp. SESOKO4
GGTTTTTGGTCCAGACACTCCGCTGTGCATCGATTGATAGAAGTTCACGGCCAATGTCGATCAGTTTCAATCAAAGTGCAGGGAAAATGACCATAGAATACACTCAAGTTGATTCAACATCAGAATCACAAGAGGCCTTTGTAAAATTGGTGACCATTCTGTCAGGACTGGCCTCCATGGATGTTTTACTCAACAAATTTAATCGCAGTAAAAATACCAACAAGTGGCATTTTGAAACCCTGGTTAAAAAGTCCCAAAACGGACTGGACGAACCTATCAATAACTGGATATTCAAACATTGTCTGGTATTAGATGCCATTACAACACGGTTTATGCCGCAAGAATTTCATTATGATTATACGTTCTTAGATTATCTGGATGGCAAATACAAACTCTTCTTTCAAATGGCCGAAAAAGCTTACTACCAGCTTATGAGAGCTAGAATTCCTGATAGAGATGCGGAACTTCGGCAGATCCTTACCGCTATGACCAAACACCTTCAACCGAATGTTGCTGCAAGAATAACCAATGAACTGCTTGCTCACATGGCCATTGAGACCGGCTTCCTGGAGGTTTTTATTCCAATCTTGCGTGAAGAATTTGACTTAGATCACGACAGGGAAAGGGTGCTTTTTCTGGTTCAGCAAAATCCAAGGATATTCAGTTATATCGCTGACAGATTTAATGATGATAAAGAAATAGTTAAATCTGCCGTAGAACAGCAAGGAAATTTATTAAGTTATGCCAGCAATCGTCTCAAAAATGACCTTGATGTGGTTCTGTCAGCCATCAGAAACTACTCTCCCGCTCTTTCTCTTGCTGGGCCGATGGTAAAAAACGATGAAGCCCTGTTAAAGAGACTCATTGAGGAAAATCCTTACGCTCACTACTTTGTTAGCCTTGCCACTGAGTCCCTTAAAAATGACAAGGACTTTGTCCTGCCATTGCTCTCACGAGACGCCTTCATCTATGAATTCCTCAGCGACAGACTGAAGTCTGATCCGGATATTCAAGCTGCAATCCGGAACCAGGACGATGGATTCAGGAAATAGGCCAATATCATGCGGGGTGCCCTGCCTGATTAGAGACCGCATACAAGAGTCTGGTTGAAGTGCGCATTTAACAAGTCAGGAATACGCTGGAAAGACCAGGCGGCATCAATTATGCCGTCATGATCTGGAGTTTAATCACAGCTCGGGAAACCATGTTTTTGACCGTAAGCATGATTTTATCACTTCGGCCAGTGACTTTATGGAGGTCATTCATATCGAGATGTCGGTCTACGGCGTCAAGACAGATTTTGTTGTGAAGAAAAACAAATAAGGGCTAGCTTTCGAGAACGACAAAAGCAAGAGCATGTTCGGTTTCATCAGAGAGGCTCAGATGAATCGCTTTGATCCCCCTCTCTTTTTGAAGTTCAAGCGCATGCCCCAAAAAACGCATATGAGGCGCTCCCTGCTCATCACTGAATGTCTCAAGATGCCGAAAAGAAACCTTGCCTATCCCGGTCCCCAGAGCCTTGGAAGCAGCTTCCTTGGCGGCAAAGCGTTTGGCCAGCCAGGCTGCCTGCTGAGGCTGAGACCTAAAGGTTTTCAGCTCAGAATCCGTAAGAATACGGCGAGCAAAGGCTTCTGCCCGCCGCTCAAGGATTTTCTTAAATCGTGCGATACGGGCGATATCCGTGCCTATACCTGCAATCATTTATGAAGAGAAGCTCTCAGCATTAAGGTCTTCATGTCTTTTACGGCCGTTTTCAAACCGGTAAAGAATGCGCGACCAATAATAGAATGACCAATATTCAACTCATTAATGCCATTGATAGCAGCCACAGGCTCCACGTTCTGATAGTTCAGACCGTGCCCGGCATTCACTATCAACCCTTTAGACAGGGCAAAATCAGTGCCCTCTTTTAGCCTTTCCAGCTCTGCCTGCATAACTTCAGGTGTTTCTGCCTCAGCGTATGCACCAGTATGCAATTCAATAACCGGAGCACCCGCTTGAGCAGAAGCTTCAATCTGATTGAGATCCGGATCAATGAAAAGTGAAACTTCTATACCAGCGTTAGCCATTCGAGAGCAGGCTGAAGATATGGAAGACATCTGCCCAACAATATCCAACCCACCTTCTGTGGTCAGTTCTTCACGCTTTTCGGGCACCAGACACACCGCGTGAGGCAAAACCTCTTCAGCAATGGCCAACATCTCTTCCGTAGCAGCCATTTCCAGATTCATACGCGTCTGAAGCACATTTCGAATCAGCCTCACATCCCGGTCCTGGATGTGACGACGATCTTCGCGCAAATGCAGAGTAATGCCATCAGCTCCCGCCTGCTCAGCCTCTATGACGGCCTGAACCGGATCAGGATAGGTGCCTCCCCGGGCCTGACGGATGGTTGCTATATGATCAATGTTCACACCCAGCAGGATGCGGTTGTGCGGAATCATGAGACAAACTTCTCTCTGGTAAGGAAAAATTCCCGACTTTTCAGCGGCTTCTCTCCCACCAGGGGAGCCAGTGCCAAACGGGTTAATCGTTTAAAACCCGGAAAATGCTGAACGTTGTCAAAACGTCTCTCTGCCAGAGACACTAGCAGCTCTCCGGAAAAATAACGGGGCCGATCTTTTTCCCTGATCGTTAGAACAGGTAAAAAACCTACTCCGGTTTTGAATTCGTAGAGCAGATCAGGTTGTATATCTGCCCCTGATGCAGCATCAGAAGTCAACGACGGGGCATAGCCGGTCATTTCCAGCAACTCAATCTCAAACACTCTCAACAAGGGTTGCAGCGGAGCGCCCGTAGTGAGTTGCTCCAATACAACGCTATACAACTCAAATAGCCCATCCAGAGGCTGGCCTGGGAGCAATGAACGCATCAAGAGCTCATTCATATAAAAACCACAGTAGAGCGACTGTCCCTTCAGATGAAGGGCATCAGCAGTTTCAAAGCTGCTGAGGGTTTTCAATTCTGATCGCCCCCGCCAGCTGACGAAGAGCCGTGTAAAAGGCTGAACAGCCCGGGAGCGGGATTTTGTCTGGCGAACACCCCTGATAACCATTGCGATACGGCCATGATCTTTCACCAGAAACTCAGCAATAACAGAACGTTCTTTATAGGGCCTGCTGTGAAGCATCCAGGCTGCGCTCAGTTCATTCATCAATCAAAGTCGTAGCCCAGACTTTTTAGGGCCCTGTCATCGTCAGACCAGCCTCCCTTGACCTTAACCCAGAGATTCAACATAACCTTGCTGTCGAACATTTTTTCCATATCAATTCGGGCTTCCTGACCAATCTGGCGAAGTCTGGAACCCTTGTCACCAATGACAATTGACTTTTGGCTGGAACGTTCGACCAGAATCAGGCCACTGATGACCAGCAACGGGCCTTTTGGACGCATCTCCTGTTTGAACTCTTCGATCTCAACCGTCATTTCATAAGGCAGTTCGTCTCCTAACTGACGCATGATCTTTTCACGAATCAGCTCAGCAGCCATGAAGCGGGAACTGCGATCAGTGATCTGGTCTTCCGGGAAGAAATGAATGCTCTCGGGCATCAGATCATCAATCAATTTTTCCAGCTCTTTCAAATTATGACCGTGCAAAGCCGACACTGGAATAATAGCTTTGAAGTCCGCCTTATCAGACACTTCCTGCAAAAACTGCATCAGCTCTTCTTTGCGTTCCTTGAGGCGATCGACCTTGTTCAGTAATAGAATAACCGGGCAGCTGACATGACTCAGCTTTGTCAGTACCAGCTGATCTTCTTCGCTCCAGGTCAGACGGTCGACGACAAACACAACGGCATCAACACCGGTCAGCGCACTGCTGGCAGCACGGTTCATATAACGGTTAATGGCCTTCTTTTCCACTTTATGCATACCGGGCGTATCCACAAAAATGGTCTGCACATTGCCTTCCGTCCTGATACCGAGAACCTGATGTCGTGTCGTCTGGGGGCGACGTGAGGT
>NZ_JAHHPS010000475.1:0-1077 GCF_024606275.1 Endozoicomonas sp. SESOKO4
CTGGCTTAGGGGTGGAAAGATAAAGGGCGACCGTTTTTATCTGGCGATTGCATTTGTCGTCATCCTCTTCATCCTCTGAATCGCTATTGCATTCGTCATCTGCTTCATGATCCGGGTTGCTGTGTTCTCCAGTAAGTTCCGCAAGCAGTAACTGTTTCAGTTGTGTTTCCTGATGTTGCAGCACCTCAATAGCGGGTAGCCCTGCTGATGCCCAGAGCCTGGTCATAATTTTCAGTAGCCAATGATTGGTTGCTCCCCGTTGACCTAACCAGCCCAGCACCTTTTTCACGGGCTTATGTTTGGGCAAGCCCTGGAAATGATTCATGGACGAGAAGGCGCGGAACAACTTTATATTGAACTCACCATTCTTGTCTTTCCATTCTGGCCAGCCCAGCACCTCTCTCACTTGATCATGTTTGAGCATGCTTTTGCCATGATTCATAGACGAGAAGGAACGGAACAGCTCCATATTGAACTCGCCATCCTTGTCTTTCCATTCCGGCCAGCCCAGCACCTCTCTAACTTCATCATGTTTGAGAATGCCTTCGCCATTATTCATAGACGAGAAGGAGCGGAACAGCTCCATATTGAACTCGCCATACTTGTCTTTCCATTCCGGCCAGCCCAGAACCTCGCTCACTTCCTCATGTTTGAGCATGCCTTTGCCATTATTCATAGACGAGAGGGAGCGGAACAGCTCCATACTAAACTTGCCATCCTTGTCCTTCCATTCCGGCCAGCCCAGAACCTCGCTCACTTGCTCATGTTTGAGCATGCCTTTGCCATTATTCATAGACGAGAAGGAGCGGAACAGCTCCATATTGAACTCGCCATAGTTGTCTTTCCATTCGAGCCAGCCCAGCACCTCTCTCACTTCCACATGTTTGAGCATGCCTTTGCCCATGTTCATGGATGAGAAGGAGCGGAACAGCTCCATATTGAACTCGCCATCCTTGTCTTTCCATTCTGGCCAGGCGAGTACTTCTTTCACTTCCTTTTGTTTGAGCATGCCTTTGCCACTATTCATGGATGAGAAGGAGCGGAACAGCTCCATACTGAACTCGCCATCCTTGTCTT
>NZ_JAHHPS010000476.1:0-4628 GCF_024606275.1 Endozoicomonas sp. SESOKO4
TATATAACTTTGCTGGCTGCTTTAACGGGTGTCTTCATCTTCCCGGCTGCTTTCCAGCCATCCTAATGTAGGCAAAAATCACTGGTTTGGATAGTTTTCTGATTTGTTCTGAAGTACAGAAAGACCGTTGCCGGTCGAGAACAATAGTGATTCAGTCTTGTCTCCGATCTGTTGTTTTATCGGCTATGGGGCCAGCGAAATAAAAAGGATAAGTCACAATTCAGTGGGCAGATTCTCTTCGTATTGAAGCGTTTGATTGCCCGATGACAGGACCCGTTGGTAAACTGCCGGGATAAAACCAACAACAAGTGCAAGGGATCGTGAACCAATGAGAAGCACAGTACTGGGCATTCTTCTGCTCTGCCTGTCGTCAGCAGGGATAGCTTACGAGAATCCGATCAAGTCAGATTCTCCCCAGGATTATCTGGTAAAAAAAGGGGACACGCTCTGGGAAATCTCCAACCGTTTTCTGAAAAGTCCCTGGCTGTGGCCTGAAATCTGGCACGCAAACCCCCAGATACATAACCCCCATCTGATTTTCCCCGGAGACCTGGTGAGCCTTGTCTACATCGATGGTCGCCCGAGGCTGACGGTTGTCCGTCGTGGCGAGAGTGGCAGAACTGTCAAACTTAGCCCGAAAGTGAGAACACTGCCTGCTGAAGCGGCTATTCCTGCTATCCCACTCAGCGCAATCGATGCCTTTCTCAAGAGCAGCCGGGTATTTACCTCTAAACTGGCGTTAGACGGTGCTCCTTATATATTTGCTTCCAGACAGGAACGGATCATTACCGGTGCGGGAGACAAGGTTTATGCCCGGGGACCCATAGATTCACTGGACAAGAATCTCGACATTCTTAGGGCCGGAGGCGTTTTGAGGGATCCTGACAGTGGTGAAGTACTGGGTATTATCGGCCATGAAATAGCAGGTGCCTCCCTGCAAAAAGTAGACAATGGCATTGCCAGCCTGAACATCCAGACAAGTCTTCAGGAGGTGAGGCCGGGTGATAAGGTAGTGCCGGCAGACACCTTTAGCCTCCAAACCACCTTTTTTCCCAGGGCACCTGATGCGCCGTTAGAAGGCAAAATTGTCTCTGTTGTTGATGGTGTAAAAAAAGTGGGTCAGTTCAACAGCGTCATTATTAACCGGGGTATCCGGGAAGGTTTGCGTCAGGGCGATATATTCAACGCCTACAAGAATACGGAGGTTAAAGATCAGATCAGTGGTGAAATGGTCAATTTGCCTCCTGAGAAAGCCGGCATGATCATGATTTATCGCCCTTTTGAAAAAGTGAGCTATGGTATTGTGCTGACGGCCTATGAAGAAATAGGTGTAGGCGATACTCTGAAAAGCCCCTGAGGTGCGATGATTCAACAACATGACTCCAGCTGGCAGCAGTTAAAACAATGGCTGCTGCTTTCATTTCAGCCCGGACTGGGTGCGGTTCGCCTCAATGCCCTGGTCCGGGAGTTTGGTTCTGCAAGCGCTGTTTTGTCAGCCTCTTATCAGTCATTGAGGATGGGGCTGCCGGAAAAACTGGCGGCGCAATTATCGGGAAATCCTGAGACACCAGATATTACTGAGCGTCTGAACCATTGTCGACTCTGGCTGGAATCCAGTCAGGCTCATCACATTATTACCCTGCAATCGCCTCAATACCCTGCTGCTCTCAAGGAGTTAAGTGACCCTCCTCCCTTGCTTTACGTGATGGGTAATCTCGATCTGTTGAATGAGCCCCAAGTGGCCATTGTCGGAAGCCGCAGGCCGACCCCTCAGGCTCGTCGATTGGCTCAGGAGATGGCCATGGATTTGTCTCGAAAGGGACTGGTGATTACCAGCGGCATGGCGCTGGGAATTGATGCAGCCGCTCATCAGGGAGCATTGGGCAGTTATGGCAGTACCATAGCGGTTCTGGGAACCGGGGTGGATGTGGTTTATCCAAGGAGTCATGGCGACCTTTATCAGGCTATAGCCATGCAGGGCGCAATTGTGAGTGAGTTTCCTCTGGGGACGACACCTAAACCCGGACATTTTCCAAGAAGAAATCGCATCATCAGTGGTTTGTCTGTCGGTGTTCTGGTGGTAGAAGCAGCGCTTAACAGCGGTTCATTGATTTCGGCCAGACTGGCTGCTGAGCAGGGACGAGAAGTGTTTGCTGTACCGGGTTCTGTTTTAAATCCTCTCAGTCGTGGTTGTCATAAGCTCATAAAGGAAGGAGCTGTTCTGGTTGAATCGGCTGAGGATATCCTGGTCGAGTTACAGAGCTATCTGAGAGCTTATGTGGTATCCACCTCTGAGCCAGAACCGATCAACTCTGATTTATCAGGGGTTCAGAGAGTCATTCTGGAAATTATGAGCGCTGAAGCCATCAGTGTGGATCTGATTTGCCAGATATCAGGGCTCTCGTTTGACGAAGTTTCTGTCATTCTGACTGAGATGGAGCTGGAGGGTTTTATTGAGTCGGTGCCTGGTGGTTATATCCGAGTGGGGTAATTATCTCACTTCCTCGCCAGCTCTTGCTTCATATCGGTCAATAATAGCCTCAACCTGCATGGGCTTTGCGGTATGTCGTAATTTCGGCAGGTCGTAAAGCAGGGGCATCCCTATGCGGGAGTGCGCCATTCCGCAAGCCATCGGGTTATAACTCGCCAATCCAAGCCGCACAGACAATGACATTCACTAATAATTTAAATCTTTCACTTCTGGTACGATATACCACAAACTTTCGTACAAGAAATGAAATATCTATGACGTTCGAAGAGTATTATCAGAAGCTTCCCATCAACAAGAAGAAGTTGAGTAATGTAAAGCAGACCATCTTGAAGCGTTTATGGGGACAAGATAGCAATCCATTTCCTAAGCCTTGGGTATCTTCCGCTGAACTGCTTGAACTGACAAGTCAGAAGTACTTTGATCGTCGAACCAGAGAGTTAAGAGATGCGTTGGGTTGTGACCTGGAATCTGCTTATCAGGAAGAATTTGAAGGCCATGCCTGGCGTTTTAGATCAGACACTCTGACTGCTCCACAAGCGCGAAAATATCTCACAAAAGCGCAAAAAGATCGTCTTTTTACTGAAGCTGAAAATACCTGTGCAACCTGCGCTACACAAACCGAAGCGGGTGTCAGAGGTTTACAAGCAGACCACAAAGTACCTCTTTCCCGCGGAGGAACTAATGATTTAGAAACTGGCAGCCTATGTGTAACAACTGCAATGTTGGGAAGAGGAGAGCTTGCGAAGGTTGCCACCTGAACTGTTAGACCTGTTCATGGGCTTTCCCTGAAAAACATGGTGTACCTTTTATTTTGAACCTCAGTGAGCCAGTACTGAAGGTTATTGACAGTATCAGCGAGACTAAATCCATCAGTCGAGAAGAGGCTATCAGAATAGCTGTAGAAGCTTATCGTGAAGAATTTCTGACCAGTAAGCCGACATGATTGGGTGGTATCGCTCATGCAAATGCTTGTTAATGATCAGCCTGCCCGTGCAGTGAGATCCTGATCCCTAAACATATCCATTGTTTCAAAGGCTCGATGTGATGACGCCAACTTACGAACCGGTGCTTTCTGCAGAAGTGCCTTCCTGATTTGTCTACCTACAGCCTCTGCAACAGGTGCGGGAAATGCATTGCCGACCTGTCGATAGGCATGGGTCTTTCCACCAAAAAACTCCCAATAGTCAGGAAAACCCTGAATTCTTGCAGCCATTCGAATATTCAGCAACGGCATCCCTTCGCAACCAGGCTGGATCGTTCCATCTCTTTTGAGAACGCCTATGAAACCTTCTCCTGGAATCTCATCATCATTTGCAACTCGGTGAGCATTTACACCAAGCTCTTGCCACTGTCGTTTGGTTCTGGTAGGCCCCAGATCGGGTCCTCCATGTTTTTTAGATCCACCTACAAGTGTCGGAGCTATTTTATCAGCCCTCTTTTTCCATTTATCAACGCCTTCCCAACCATTCGATGACATGAGATCACAAAGAGCTTCACCTACAGTTTTAGGTCGCGTATTCAGAGGTTGAGGCCAGTGAAAATGCTTAAAGTAATCAGGCTTCATTGCCACCAGGATAACTCTGGGTCTTAACTGGGGCACACCAAAATCACTGGCCTGATGCAGCTTCCAATCAGAGAGATAACCCATCTCAAAGAGCGTATTAGATATTTCATCTCGGTAATCTTTGAACTTATCTTCCAGAAGCCCTGGAACATTTTCCAGCATCACGGCTTTAGGTTGAACCTTCTGAAGAATCTCCAGCGCCGTGGGGAAAAGATCACGTTCATCATTGCTACCAAGCTGCATACCGGCTTTGCTGAATGGAGGGCATGGCACTCCCCCTGCAACCAGATCAATTTGCCCCTGGTAGTCTTCAGCTTCATGTTCTGCAAAGTGCTTTAGGTCACTCTCAATGATATTGTCCCACCCCAAGCCATGAGCCTGATTATTGAGGCGCAAAGTCTGACTGGCATGATGATCGATCTCAATGAGGGCTGCATGAGAAAAACCTGCCACGTGCAAACCTATGGCCTGACCGCCGGCACCAGCACACATTTCAATCGTTTTCATCAAAAAACCTGTTTAATGTTCAAAACGGCAATTATACCAAGTTCAACTGTATGAAAAAAATCACTC
>NZ_JAHHPS010000477.1:0-1101 GCF_024606275.1 Endozoicomonas sp. SESOKO4
GTCAAACATGCAGCAGGAACTTAGCTGGCATCATCATCGGTATCAAATATTCCTTGATCATCCAGTTCGAAGTAACCAGGAACAAATTCAGTTTTCTTAGATACAGATTCCTTCTCTGAGACTAATTGACTTAAAATCCGATTTTCTTCCTCCGTATTGCAAATCTTGTCTGTCAGTTCAATGTTCTGAACAGTCAGAAGCAAATTTTGCATTCGAAGGTTATCCGCTTCTTCTTGCAAGTATTCCATGCGAATTTTTGTATTTTCTCTAAATTTTCGAGCAGCATCCCTGTTCATCTGCCTTCTTACTTCAAATGGTCTTGCTTTTTTGCCCCTTGGCTTATTGCTTCCAACTGCTGTGGATGAAGAAGGCCCTGGTTTCCCGGAAACAGTTTCTGTTTCGACTTTTATAACACCACCTTCCTGTACAACTCGATGAAGCTGACAGGCATTGCCGTAGCTACAACCCGGTAGGCTCCCGGCTGTTGATGAAGACTTCAATACTTTTCTTGCAGGAGGCTCTGGGGTGACGTAAGGAGTTGCCACTCTTTTCAGAACAGCTTTTTTTCCTCTGGTCGTTGCTGTATCAGTAGGCTCCTGCGGAAGTCTGATATAACAATGATCCTGTGTCACAACACTGTATTTTGCGCCAGCCTTATCCGTTTTATCCTCACTGGCCCCAGCGTCTTTTGTCGACACAAGATTCAATGAGGATGTGTCCGAAGTCGAAAGCCTATCCATTGTTCCTGTTCCTGTGCATTCCATGACTCATAAAGCCTAGACACTCTCCACAACGGAATGTTCCGTTTCTGACAGTAAATCTGACAACTCTGTTAGTTGAGTACCTTTTTCCTGAAGGGGTTCGGATTGGTTGTTCACCGGAGTGAGTTGAGTGCTTTTTTTGAAAACGACTGTTCCGCAAGCACCATTGTCCGGGGCGGGCGCGGAAGTAGATTCATCTATTGGGGGTATCGGCAGGCAGCCTCTCCCTATTCGTCAAACGGGTCATCCTCAAATTTCCATTCATTCAGCCCGAGCGGATCTCCCTTTTTGTCCTCATAGGCTTTGTGCCAGTCGAGCTGTATCGCCACATCCACTCTGT
>NZ_JAHHPS010000478.1:0-1660 GCF_024606275.1 Endozoicomonas sp. SESOKO4
CAACCATCAGAATCATCGGGTCAGCAAGCCTCTGAAGCCACCAGTCACTTTACAGACGCTTGCATTCGTCTCCTTTATTCTGACTCTGGAGACGACAAAGGATACCCTCAAAAACAGCAGCATACTTTCGGTTTAAATTGTTTTGCCCATCCCTGTCATGGCGTTTGTAGTTTTCGGCAATCATCCGATATCAGAGAGACCTCTGAATGGCCTGAAAATTTCGTAGAAAGTTCGACAGCCCAAATAGGAGTATCAGCCGGACAAAGCTCATGCCCTCATTTAGCCAATGGATACTGCCTTAGTTGCATAGGCCACTTTGATCCTGTATTCGCCACACATTTCCAACACTCAATGAGTGCACAGGCTGCCTATGCAACTGACCCTGCCGGGTCAATAAATCATGGGTTGCCAATGCCCATAAACCGGACTTCCACCACTCATGATTTTGTGGCCATTAATGAGCCTCTTTATCCTCCTGACCCTCTCGAAGAAATCGGAATGTCATCTCACAAAAGCAAATACCACAGCGGACAACAAACCTGTGACGCAACAGTCATCGGGGAGGAAGGCCAGGAGCGATCATGTGGAAAGATCTGCAAGAACAGACAAGCCTTGTCGGTTCACAAAACCAGAGCGCATACCGGTCAGAAAGCCTGTGATGTAGCATTGGTCGGAGAGGATGGCCAGCCACGACTGTGTGGGGTTGTCTGCAAGAATCTTCAAGCCCTGAAAGATCATAAAAGCAAAATCCACAGTGGGCAAAAAACCTGTAGTGCGATAGTGGTCGGGGAGGACGGACAGCCGCGGCCGTGTGGGACGGTCTGCAAAAATATTCAAGTCCTGTCGTATCATAGAAGAAGAGACCACAGCGGGCAACAAACCTGCGCCGTGGTTTTGGTTGGGAGGGATTGCCAGCAGCGGCTATGCGGAAAGATATGCAGGAGTGCTCGAGCCCTGTCGGACCACAAAAGAGTTCATCGAAAACGTAAACCTGTTGGTGTGGACGAAAACCTCACCCCTTGATCTGACAGCCTACCTTTCATGATATTTGCCCGGTGCAACCTTGGTCTTTTAAAACAAGGTCTTTGAAAGAAATTACGCTTGTTTTCTTGATCTATCCTTCTTTTCTGGAACCCGAAACGCAAGGATAGAACGATTAAGCATTCACTCTTTGTGGCGCTGTTGTCGCTACTACTAATGTTTTTTGTCATTTGTCAGGCTCAACCGTTGACAAGGGGTTTTGTTGTCGAGTTTGAACAAAAAGCAGTTTCTCCAACGCTGAGCTTTTCTATAAACCCTGACTGGCATACATTGCCGGGTAATGCGCCAGACATTTACGATAACAATGGCCATAAATTAAGAGTTTCGCTGACTGATGAAAAACGACAAAGACACAATAACGTAGTAAAACACCCCATTTTTGAATCTATTTCGTGGCAATGGCTTTATACTACTCATCTGTTGGTTAGTAACGAACTGATCCTGAGAAACAAAGACGTCTCTCTTAACTCCACCCCTTATACATGGCTAATTTTAGAAGCGGTTGTCGCTATCGGTTGGCTTTTAAGAAACTATTGGCCCCCCGATTCACCACTGTTTTGCCCGATTGAACAACAAGAGGCAACGTCTATGCTGACACAGAGGGATCACCCATTTGCGA
>NZ_JAHHPS010000479.1:0-12514 GCF_024606275.1 Endozoicomonas sp. SESOKO4
CAACCATCAGAATCATCGGGTCAGCAAGCCTCTCAAGCCACCAGTCACTTTACAGGCTCTTTCATTAGCCTTCTGTTTTCTGACTATGACGACAATAACGGAGGCCCACAACAACACCAGCATACTCTGGGTTTAAATTGTTTCGTCCATCCCTGTAATGGTGCTTGCAGTTTCCGGCAATCATCCGATGGCGAAAAGCCCGCTGAGTCCCGCTGTGAGCAGTCCGACGCACCGATACAGACGACAAAAATAGAAATCGCTCAATTAGGAGCAACGGCAAATACCGGACAAAGCTCATACCCTGACTTGACGAATAAACACTATCTAAGTTGCATAAGCTCTTCTGATCCTGAAAAAGCTACACACTCCTTGGATAATTCGCTTTTTCAAGAATTGCAGGAACTTTCTGACAGTCAATTCTCACTCTATTTCGACCAACTAGTTGAGCCAGAGCCGTATGTTATTAATGGTAATCTGCCCAATAGCTGCAACCATACAGACGGGGTCGCCTCAGACGGGGTCGCCTCAGACGGGGTCGCCTCAGACGGGGTCACCTCAGACGGGGTCGCCTTTACGCTCGGGCATTTGCCTGCCATCAATAATGATTTTGGATTCATTAATGAGCCATTCGATCCAAGTAGTATTCTCGAAGAAGCCGGATTTTCCCTTACGCTCAGCCATTCAGCAGCCCGGCAAACAAACACTGAAGTATTCCAACCGGGTCAGGACCAACCCCATCTTTTCCGAACAAGCTCAGTACAAGCCCTGTTAGCTCAGAAAATAAAAGAAAACATCGAACAAAAAACTTGTGACGTGAAAGTATTGGGGAAGGATGGCCAGCTGCAGTCATGCGGGAAAGTCTACAAGGATACCCTATCGCTGTCATCTCACAAAAGCAAATACCACACCGGGCAAAAATCCTGTGACATAACCATAGTCGTGGACGGCCAGCCGCGGCCATGCGGCGCGGTCTTCAAGCATGCTCAATCTCTGTCGTCTCACAAAAGCAGATTCCATAAGTGGCAGATAACCTGTGATATGACCGTGGTTGGGGAGGATGGCCAGCATCGGCCATGCAAAAAGGTCTGCAAGAGTCCTCATGTCCTGTCGGGTCACAAAAGAAAAGACCATAGCGGGCAACAAACCTGTGACGAGACAGTGGTCGGGGAGGATGGTCAGCCGAAGCCATGCAGGACGTCATGCAGGAATGCTAGTGCTCTGTCGACCCACAAAAGCAAATATCACACCGGGAAACAAACCTGTTACGTAAGCGTGGACGGAGAGAATGGTTTACCGCAGCCATGCAAAAAGATCTACAAGAGTACTAAAGCACTTGCGGATCACAAAAGAAAAGACCACAGTGGACTACAAACTTGCGACCTGGCAGTGATCGGGCAGGATGGCCAGCAACGACCATGCGGCACGGTCTGCAAGAATATCGAAGTTCTGTTGTGTCACAAAAGAAAAGAACACACCGGGCAACAAACCTGTAGCATCATTTTGATCGGGAAGGATGGCCAGCTGCGGCAATGCGGAAAGATCTGCAGGAATACTAAAGCCTTCTCGGATCACAAAAGAATACATCGCAAACGTAAACCTGTTGATGTAAACAAGGACGATGACCCCAATCCATGATCTGACACCCGCCCTTTCATGAGGTTTTATCCGTTGCAACTTTGAGCTTTTAACAGAAGTTATTTGACAGAAGGTCTTTGAGAAAAAACTCGCTTACCTTCTTGATCTATCCTTCCTATCTGTAACTTAAAACGCAAGGGTAGAATGATTAAACACTCAATCTTTGCGACAACGCTGTTGCTGATACTGTTTTTGTCTGTCATCTGCCAAGCGGAACCGTTGACAAGACGCTTCATTGTCGAGCTTCAACAAACGACAGATTCTCCAGCAAACCAGAGTTTTTCTGTAAGGCAGTGTGACCTGCGAACATTTTCAGGCATTGCCGACACAAACAGCTATGCAGGATCAGCTTCACTGCCCGACGGCAAACTACGCAGATCCTACGGTTATGGGGTAAAAACAACCCTTATTGAATCGATTTCATGGCAGTTGCTTTACGTCACTCATCTGCTGGTTGATTACAAACTGATCCTTAGCATCAAAGATACCCCTAAAAGAGCCATCCCTCACCCGTCACCACCTGTAGAAGCGATTATCGTTGTTGGTTGGCTTTTAAAAAGCTACTGGAACCAAGATTTACCGTCGTTGAACCCGGTTGAAAAACAAATTGACCAACAAGAGGCAGCACCCAAGCTGACACAGAAGGGTCAACCATTTGCCATCATTACTATGGGACTTGGCTCTGGACAGAAACAACAAGGCCAGCTTTCAGAATCATCTGACCAGCAAGCCTCGGGGGCAACCATCCAACTTACAGGCATTTTCACCAGCCCCCGGCATTCTGGCTCGGGCGGCGGTAACGGAGACTCTGAACAACACCCACATACTCTGGGTTTAAATTGTTTCGTAAATAGTTGCAATGGCGTTTGTATATTCCGGCACTCTTTAGATTCTGATCGCCATGCATATGACCAAAACAATGCATCCCTCGAAACGGAGTCAACCGGCCTACAAGAAAAAACAATCTCCCTTACTTTTCCCCACTTCCATTCTCAAGCAGGGACTTCAAACACACAACGAACCTGTCCCGCGACAATGATCAGAGAGGATGGTCGGCGGTGGCCATGCGGGAGAATCTGCAAGAGCGCTCAATCCCTGCGGGATCACAGGAGAAGAGACCACAGCGGGCTACAAACCTGTCTTCTGGCAGTGGTCGGTGAGGATGCTCAGCAGCAGACATGCGGGAGAGTCTGCAAGAGTTCTAAAGCCCTGTCGGATCACAAAAGAAAAGACCACAGCGGGATACAAACCTGTAACCTGACAGTGATCGGGAAGGATGGTCTGTCTCGGCCATGCGGGACAGTCTGCAAGAATGCTCAATCCCTGACGGATCACAAAAGAAGATATCACACTGGACAACAAACCTGTCACCTGACAGTGGTCGGGGTGGATAGCCAGCAGCGGCCATGCGGTAAAGTCTGCATGAGTACTAAAGCGCTGTCGGATCACAAAAGAAAAGACCACAGCGGGAAACAAACCTGTCAGGCGACAGTGATCGGGAAGGATGGTCTGTCTCGGCCATGCGGGACTGTCTGCAAGAATGCTCAATCTTTGTCGTCTCACAAAAGCAGAAATCACAACGGGCAAAAAACCTGCAAAACAAGCGTGGCCGGAGAAGATGATCAGCCGAAGCCGTGCGGAAAGATCCTTGATACCAGAAAAACCATGTGGAATGACAAAAGAAAAAATCACTCCGGACAAAAAACCTGTAAAGTGACCGTGGTTGGGGAGGATGGCCTGCAGCGGCCATGCGGAAAGAACTGCATGAATGCTCAAACTCTGTTGATTCACAAAAGAAAAGAGCACAGCAGGCAACAAACCTGTCACATGATAATGGTTAGGGAGGGTAGCCAGCCTAGTCCATGCGGGGTGGTCTTAAAGAATGCTCATTCTATGTCATCTCACAAATGCAAATATCACACCGGACGGGTGATCTGTGACGTGACAGTGGTCGGGGAGGATGGTCAACAACGACCATGTGGAATGGTCTGCAAGAGTAAAAGAATCCTGACAGACCACAGAAGAACACATCTAAAACGCAAGTTTAATGATCTGGACCAGAACAATGTCCCCAGTCCTTGATCTGCCTCTCGTCCTTTCATGAGGAGAACTATCAGGAGATAAAAGTCGTTTAAATGAATACCCCAAGCCATCCATCTTTCCCCGAATGGCACCTGATCGAGCTGTCCTGGCTTAGCAACGGATACAGCTGCGCCTAAATGGTTGTTTAACAAAAAGCACACCTAATTTCCTGATCTATTCTTCTTCCCAGTAAACCAGAATATAAGGATAGAATGATTAAACACTCACTCTCTAAGGCACCACTGTTGCTGCTATTTTTGCTGCTAGTGTTGCTGAAAATGTTGTTGTCTGTCGCCTGTCAGGCTGAACCTTTGACCAGACATTTTATTCTCGATCTTAAACAGAAAGCAGATACTCCAACACACCGGTTTTTTTTTAGAACGCAGCATGATCAGCATACATTTTCAGATATTGCCAACACAAACGGCTTTACAGAATCAGATTCGCCACCTTATATCAAACCACTCAGACTAAGCGGTATACTGAAACAGGGGGATCATTCCTTTGCAGCCATCACCATGATGCTTGGCTCTGGACATGAACAACCACAACTCGAGTCATCAGAATCATCCGGTCACAAAGGCCCGGATGCCACCACTTGCTCCAAAGGCTTTTTCACTGCTTCCTTTTCTGACTCCGGCGGCGGGAACGGAAATCCTGGGCAACACCCACATACTTTGGATTTAAATTGTTTCATAGATACCTGTCGTGGCGTTTGTCAATTCCGACAATCAGTAGATCCTGATAACTGTGTGTATGATCAGAACAATGCGCTTTTAGAAACTGAGTCACCCTATCTTAAAGAAAAGTGGATATCCTTTTCGTTTACCCGACTGTCACCCACGACAGAGACTCCGGAAACACAACATGTCTGTTATTTGACATTGTTCGATAAAGATGGCAAGCCTAAGCCATGCGGAAAAGTTTGCAAAAATTCCAAAGTCCTGTCGACTCACAAAAGAACAATCCACAGCGGGAAAAAAATCTGTGACGAAACAGTGGTCGGGGAGGATGGTCAGCCGCGAACATGCGAAAAAGTCTGCAAAAATAATCAAGCCCTTTACGATCACAGAAGAAATAAACATACCGGGCAACAATCCTGTGACCTGCCAATGGCTGCGGAGGATGGCCAGCCGCGAACGTGCAAAAAAGTCTGTAAAAATACTCAAGCCCTTTACTATCACAAAAGAAAAAAACATACCGGACAACAATCCTGTGACCTGCCAGTGGTTGGGGAGGATGGCCAGTCCCGGCCATGTGGAAAGGTCTTCGAGAATGCCATCACCCTGTCGAGTCACAGAAGAGAAGGACACAGCGGACCACAAACCTGTGACGTACCCCTGGTTGGAGAGGGTGGCCAGCCCCGGCCATGCCGAGTGGTCTGCAAGAATGCTCATGCTCTGTCGACGCACAAAAGTGCTTACCACACCGGACAAAAAACCTGTGAAGTGATAGTGGACAGAGAAGATGGCCAGCAACAGCCATGCGGGACGATTTGGATAAATGCCCGAGCCCTGACGAAACACAAAAGAAGTGTCCACAGCGAGCAACAAACCTGTAAAGTGACCGTGGTCGGGGAGGATGGCCAGTCGCGACCATGCGGAAAGTTCTGCAAGAATGCTAATGCCATATCGGATCACAAAAAAAGACACCGAAAACGCAAACATGAGGAACTGTACCAGAACAACGACCTCAGTCCTTGATCTGATAAGGCCTTCTCATCAGGAGATCTATCTGAAGACAAAAGTCGTTAAAAAATACTCGAAGCCATCCATCTATCCCGGGATAGCTCTTGATCACGCCGTCCGGGGGCTCACCAACGGATACGTCTGCTTCAATGTTTCTTTAACGGAAGGTCGCTCACATAAAACACAGTTATTTTCTTGATCTATCCTTTCACGCGGTAAACCGGAACGTAAGGATATAATGATTAAACACTCACTCTCTATAGCACCGATGTTGTTGCTGCTACTATTGTTGTCTGTTTCCTGTCAGGCCGAGACTTTGACAAGGTGTTTTATTGTCGAGCTTCAACAGAAGACAGATTCTTCAGCAAAACAGAGCTTTTCTATAAAGCGTGACCAGCATACATATTCAGGTATTGCGGACACAAAAGGTTATAGAGGATCAGATTCGCCGCCTGATAACAAACCACCCAGAGCCGCCGGTTTCAGGGTAAAAACGCCCCTTATCGAATTGATTTCGTGGCAATGGCTATACTCCACTTATCTGCTGTTTGGTCACGAACTGATCCACACCATCAACACTCCTCTTCTAAGCTCCAATCCATATCCATGGCTACCACTAGAGATGTTGATCACTGTCGGCTGGCTTTTAAAAAACTATTGGAACCCAAACTCACCGTTGTTTAATCTGATTGAGCAACAAATCGAACAGCACGAAGCATCATATATGCTGACACAGGTTGATCACCCGTTTGCCACCATCACCATGATGCATGGCTCTGGGCACGCCCAACAGCAAGGCCAGCTTTTAGAATCATCCGATCAGCAAGGCCCTCAAGCCAACACCCGGTATATAGACTCATTCACTGGCTCACTGTATTCTGACTCTGGCGGCGGTAACAGAAACCCTGGACAACACCGACATACTTTGAGCTTAAATTGTTTCGTAGATACCTGCGCAGGCGTCTGTCAATTCCGACAATCAGCAGATCACGATGCACATGCCCAATACAATGTACTTTTAAAAACAAAGTCATCCGACCTACAAAAAAAAGGAATTTCCTTTACGTTTACCCAGTTACCCTCCGCAGCAGATTCAGAAAGACAATATATTATTTATAAGACAGTAGTCGACATAAATGATCAGCCGAAACAATTCGGGAAAGTCTACACAATTTCCAAAGCCCTGTCGGGTCACAAAAGAAAAGTCCATAGCGGGCAAAAAACCTGTAACGAGACAGTGCTCGGGGAGGATGGTCAGCGACAGCGATGCGGGAAAGTCTGCGAGAGCTCTAAAACTCTTTCAGCTCATAAAAGAAAAGACCACTCCGGGAAACAAACCTGTAACGAGGTAGTAGTCGGGGATAATGGCCAGCCGCAGTCATGCGGGGTGGTCTCCAAGAATGCTCAGGCTCTGTCGTCTCACAAGAACAAATATCACACTGAAAAAAAAACCTGTGACGTGATAGTGGACAGGGAAGATGGTCAACAACAGCTATGCGGAGAGGTCTGCATGACTGCTTACTTTCTGTCAGCTCACAAAAGCAGAGTCCACAGCAACCAAAAAACCTGTGATGTGATAGTTGAGGGAGAGCACGCACAGCGACGTCCATGTGGGATAGTCTGCAAGAATGCTCAAGCCCTTTCGGATCACAAAAGAATGACCCACAGCGGGCCAAGAGCCTGTAATAAGACCGTGGTAGTGGATGGCCATCAGCGGCCATGCGGGACAATTTCGATAAATAATCAAGCCCTGACGGATCACAAAAGAAGTGCTCACGGCAGTCAACAAACCTGTGACGTGTCCGTGGTCGAGCAGGATAGCCAGCAACGCCCATGCGGAAAGGTTTGTAAGAATGCCAGAGCCCTGTGGAGTCACAAAAGAAATGACCATTCAGGCCAAAAAACCTGTGTTGAAACAATCACTGGGGAGGATGGTCAGCTGAGGCCATGCGGGAAGATTTGCAAGAATATCCAATCTCTATCGACTCACAAAAGCCAGTACCACACTGGGCAAAAAACCTGTGACCTGACTGTGGTCGGGGAGAATGGCCATCAGCGTCAATGTGGAACAATTTGGACAAATGCTCTAGCCGTGTCGTGTCACAAAAGAAGAGACCACAGCTGGCAGCAAATCTGTAACAAGCCAGTGGTCGGGGAGACTGGCCATCAACGGCCATGTGGAACGATATGGAAAAATGCCCGAGCCCTGTGGGATCACAAAAGAAGAGTGCACAACGGGCAACAAATCTCTGACAAGGCAGTGGCCGGGATGGACGGTTCGGCCCACAAAAGAACACATCGAAAACGCAAGCTTGTTGATCTTGACCAGGACGATGACCTGAGCCCTCAAAAACGTACAGTGAATCAGTAACGATCTGATCCGGTAAATGACTTCGAAAATTTTTTATCAGGAGGTCTTTAATAGTAAAACACGCTTATTTTCTTGATCTATCCTTCCTCTCTGTACACCATAATGCAAGGATAGAATGATTAAACACTCATTCTCTGCGGCACCACTCTACTTGCTACTACTGTTGTTGTCTGTCGTCTGTCAGGCCAGACCCTGGACAGGGCGTGGTACTGTCGAGCTTGATCAGAAAGCAGACTTTTCATCAAGCCAGTGCCTTTTTATAAAGCGTGACCAGCGCACATTTTCAGGCATTGTCGACACAAACCGTTATGCAGGATCACATTTTACGCCTGATGGCAAACCACTCAGCCCCTTCGGTTACGGGGTAAAAACGATCTTTATTGAATCAATTTCGTGGCAGTTGCTTTACACCACTCATCTGCTGGTTGGTTACGAACTGATCCTGACCACCAGAACCGCTCCTCTGAAGTCCACCTCTGGTTCATGGCTACCTATAGAAGTGTTTGTCGCTGTCGGTTGGCTCTTAAAAAGTTATTGGAACACCTGTTCACCGCTGCTTAACCCGGTTGAACAACAAGAGGTTTCAGCTGCACTGGCTCGCCAGAGTCAACCGTCTAAGGCAGTCACTATAATGCTGGGCTCTGGAGAAAACCAACAGCCGCACCAGCCATCAGAACCATCCAGCCAGCAAGCTCAGGAAACCACCACCCAGCTTACAGACCCTTTCACTCCCCCCCCGGATTCAGACTCCGGCGGCGGTAACGCTGACCCTGAACAACACCAACATACTTTGGGCTTAAATTGTTTCACCCACCCCTGTCATGGCATTTGTCAGTTTCGAACAATATCCGAAAGCAGTGACCTCGCTGAATGGCAGCAGAACTTCGGACAAAGTTCATGCCCTCATTTGGCCGATGGATATTGCTTCAGTTGCATAGGTCGTTTTGATTCTGAAGACTTTACAGATTCCTTGCTTTTCGAAGCACGGGATCAACTCACTATCATTCAACTCCAATGCGATTCTCACCCACAATCTAAGCTACAAGCGCATGCCGTGGATGGCACCTCCACCGATCGCTGCAACTCTATGGAGTCAATGAGTGAAGGGGTCGCCAGCGCTGCCACGCATCCCGCCTGTGTCGTGACAGTGATTGGGGAGGATGGCCAGCAGCGTCCATGCGGAATGGCCTGCAAGGATGCCGGAGCTCTGTCGGACCACAGAGGCAGATACCACACCGTACAACAAACCTGTAACGTGGTCATGATCGGGAAGAATGGTCAGCTGCAACAATGCGGAAGGATCTACAAGAATGCTAAAGCCCTGTCGAGTCACAAAAGCAGAAAGCATAGCGGACAAAAAAGCTGTGACATTGCAGTCGCTTGGGAGAGCGGTCAGCAGCGGCTTTGCGGAAGGATCTTCCGGAATGCTGAAGCTTTGTCGTATCACAAAAGCAGAGATCACATCGGGCAAAAAATTTGTTACTTCATAGTGGTCGGGGAGAATGGTGAACAGCAGCCATGCGGGATAGTCTGCAGTAATTATAAAGCCCTGTTGAAACACAAAAGAAGCGTCCACATCAGGCAATCAATCTGTGAAGAGATTGTGATTCAGAAAGATGGCCAGCAGCGACCATGCGGAAAGGTCTTTCAGAGCTCTAAAGCCCTTTCGGATCACAAAAGATCCCACAGCGGGCAACAAACCTGTAACGTGATCGTGGATGGGAAAGATGGCCAGCAGCGGCCATGCGGAAAGGTCTGCAAGAATACCAAAGCTCTGTCAACTCATAAAAGCGGAGAACACACCGGACAAAAAATCTGTGACATAACAGTCATTGCAGAGGATGGTCACAAGCAACTATGCGGGATTGTCTGCCAGAATGCCCGAACCTTCTCGGATCACAAAAGAATGATCCACAGCGGTCAACAAACCTGTAAGGTGACGGTGACCGGTAAGGATGGCCAGCGATGGCCATGTGGAAAGGTCTTGGAGAATGCTAAAACCCTGACGGCTCACAAATTCACATTCCACAGCGGACAAAAAACCTGCGACGAGAACGTGCTTGGGGAAGATGGTCAACAGCGACCGTGCGGGAAAGTTTGCATGAGCTCCAGAAGCCTGTCGGATCACAAAAGAAAAGACCACTCCGGTCAACAAGTCTGTAACGAGACCGTGGTCGGGCGGGGTGGCCGGTCGCGGCCATGCGGAACGATCTGCAAGAATGCCTCAGCTCTGACCAATCACAAAAGTGGATACCACACGGGGCAAAAAACCTGTGCCATGACAGTAGTCGGGAAGGATGGTCAGCAACGACCATGCGGGACGATTTGGAAGAATGCCCGAGCCCTGGGGGATCACAAAAAAGTCACCCACACCCAGGAAAAAGCCTGTAACGAGACCGTGGTCAGGAAGGATGGCGATCAGCAGACATGCGGGATAGCCTGCAAGAATGCCAAAGTCCTGTTGGACCACAAAAGAATACATCGAAAACGCAGGCATCCTGATCTGGACGAGGACTTCAGGACTCAAAAAGTTAAAGTGAATAAGTAACGATCTGGTCTGGTGCATGACTTCAATAGTTTTTTAACAGAAAGCCTTTATCAGAAAAACATGCTTATTTTCTTGATCTATCCTTCCTCTCTGTGAATCAGAATGCAAGGATGGAATTATTAAACACTCACTCTTTGCGGCACTGATGTTATTGTTGCTACTACCGTTGTTGTCTGTCGTCTGTCAGGCCAAACCGTGTACGAAACGCTTTACTATCGAGCTTGAACTGAAGGCAAACTGTCCGACAAACCAGAGCATTTCTATAAAGCAGCGTGGCCCGCATAGATTTTCAGATGCTGTCAACACAATCGGCTTCGCAGGACAACCTTCATCACCTGATCAGAAACCACTCAGACCCGGCGGTTATGGGATAAAAACGATCCTTATTGGATCCATTTTATGGCAATGGCTTTACGCCACTCAACTGCTGGTTGGTTTCGAACTGATCCTGACCATCAAAGGCGCCCCTTTGTATTCCAAGCCTTATTCATGTGTACGTTTAAAAGCGGTTGTCGCCGTCTGTTGGCTTTTAAAAAATGCTTGGAACCAGGGCTCATCAAGGTTTAACCCGATTGAACAAGAAGAGGCAAGATCTCAGCTAACACGAGGGTATCACCCGTTTGCGATCACCACTATAATGCTCGGCTCTGGAGATAACTTGCCACAATACCCGCCATCAGAATCATCCGGCCAGCAACTCCCGGCAGCCAACAACTACTCTGCATGTTATTTCGCTCATCTCCTCTATTCTGACTCTGACGATGGTAACGAAAACCCTCAACAATACTTACACACTTTAGATTTAAATTGTTTCGTCCATCCATGTAGTGGCGTTTGTCAATTTCGGCCATCATTCGATAGTGGTGAGTCCATTGAATGGCCGCCGATTACCGCACAAAGTTCATGTCCCCATTTGACTGATGGATATTGCTTTAGTTGCATAAGTCGTTCTGAGCCTGAAGGCGCTATAGATTCCTCACTTTTCGAAACATTGGATCGACTCCCAGACATTCAACTCCAATGCGATTCTGCCCCACAATTTACGCCACAGCCGCACGGGAAGGTTTACAAGAATATTAATGCCCTGACGGATCACAAAGACAGATACCACAGGAGACAACAAATCTGTAACGTGATCGTGGTCGGGGAGGATGGCCAACAGCATTTGTGCGGGGAGGTCTGCAAGAATAGCAAAGCTCTGGCGGATCACAAAAGCAGATACCACTCCGGACAACAAACCTGTGACGTAATCGTGGTCGGGAAGGATGGCCAACAGCAGCCATGCGGAAAAATCTGCAAGAACATTAAAGCCCTGTCGACTCACAAAAGCGGGGAACACAGCGGGCAAAAAACTTGTGACGTAACAGTCATCGGTGAGGATGGCCAGCAGCGGCCATGCGGGAAGGTCTGCAAGAATGCTCAATCTCTGTCATCTCACAAAAGCAGCTATCACAGCGGGCAAAAAAACTGTGACGTTATGGTGGACGAGGAGGATGGTCAACAACGGCCATGCGGAAAGGTCTGCAAAAATGCTCGCTTTCTGGTGGATCACAAAAGAAGCGTTCACAGCGGGCAAAAAACCTGTGACGAGACTCTGGTTGGGGAAGATGGCCAGCTGCGACCCTGCAGCAGAATCTGCAAGAATGCTCAAGCCCTGTCGTATCACAAATTCAGACAACACCGCCGGCAACAAACCTGTGATATGACCCTGTTCAGCGATGATAGCCAACCGCGACCATGCAGGACGGTCTATAAGAGTGCTGCAGTCCTGTCGGGACACAAAAGAAAACATCAAAAAAACAAACCTGATGATCTGAACCTGAACGATCACCTCAGCCCAAAAAAGGTAAAGTGAATCAATAACGATCTTATCTGATACCCGTCATGTTTTTTCATTGCCAGCTCTGATGTTAAACAGATGGTAGTTAACAGAAAAGCTCGCTTATTTTCTTGATCTATCCTTTCTCTCTGTAAACCAGAATGCAAGGATAGAATTATTAAGCACTCAATCTTTGCGGCAACAGTGTTGCTGCTGAATTTGTTATCTGTGGGATGTCAGGCTAAACCGTCGACAGAGCTTTTCACTGTCAAGTTTGAACAGAAGGCAAAATTTCCATCAAACCAGAGCTTTTCTATAACACAGCGTGACCTGCATCCAATTTCAGGCATTGTCAACACAGACAGCTATGC
>NZ_JAHHPS010000480.1:0-26095 GCF_024606275.1 Endozoicomonas sp. SESOKO4
GTGTTGACTTTGGGACTGGTATTTTTTCTGGGTTATCAATTGCACTTGAGTGATCTCCAGAAAACTTACGACACTGTTATTGCAAAAGAGAAAGAGCTGAAGGATCAATTCAGGGTTAAGGCTTTTCAGGCTGCGAATCTGGATGCTTACCGGGCCCAGATGAGAGAGATGGAGGCTTCATTTGGTGCGCTGGTAAAACAGTTACCGAGTGATACCGAGGTGCCCGGTTTACTGGAAGATATTACTTTTACCGGACGTGGTGCGGGTCTGACCTTTGATACCATCAAGTTGCAGCCGGAAAAAGCTACGGAGTTTTATATTGAGCTTCCTATCAGTATTTCGGTGAGTGGTAACTATCACGATATTGGCAATTTTGTCAGTGGTGTGGCTAGTTTGTCACGAATTGTGACGCTTCATGACTTTTCTATCACACCGGAAAAAAATGGGCAGATTCTTAAAATGGAGATTCTGGCCAGAACTTATCGCTACAACGACAAGGAGTCTGAGTAATGAAGTATTTACAAAGACTTATGATTGCTTCTGTCGGTGTTGCGTTGGTGGGTTGTTCCGGTAACAGTGGCTTCAATGATCTTGACCAGTTCATGGCCGAGATGAAGTCCAAGCCTACCGGAAGAATTGATCCGCTGCCCACTTTTACTCCCTACGAAGCATTTACTTATAGTGCTTCTGGTTTAAGAAGTCCCTTTGAGCCGCCAATTAAGTTGAAGGCCTCTGACCTGGCGCTCAGCAGTAATGTCAAACCGGACAATAGTCGGACCAGACAATATCTGGAACAGTTCGATATCGAAACCTTTGCCCTGGTGGGCTCTATCAGTAACGACGCTGGCCTTTGGGGGCTGATTCGTGGTGACGATGGTATTCACCGGGTCAGGGTGGGTGATTATCTGGGTAAAAACCACGGTCGAATCACTTACATTGATGACAGTGAACTGAGAATTGTCGAGATTGTGCCTGCGGGCTCTGACGTCTGGATTGAAAGACCCAGAAGCCTGAGGCTGGATCTTGGTCAACCCTGATCGTTAGACATGTATTTGCAAGGATAGTCCGATCAGTTTCGAAATGGATTTCCCGCTTTGCCATACATACCTCACAAGTTACGTCTCTTTTTGATGGCGGGCATACAAGGTATGGCTCTCATTATGGTGTTCGTTGAAATGCTCACTCTAATAAAGAGTTTCTATGGCTGTTATAACAAGGTAGGCGACATCGCCGCAGAAAACTGGATTTTTCTGATGTCATGCCGATTAGAACAACAATTCTAAAATGCTAAGTGGGTCAAGTAGATGAATAATAAGCCCGTTTTGAAAGCGAGCGCAGTACGAATGTTACTGTATGTGGTGTTGGCGTGGTTGCCGCTTTCTGTCTGGGGTGTAACACTCAAGAAAATGGACGCAGGTACCCTGCCAGGGGATATCGTAGAGCTGCGTCTGATGTTTGATGGTCCAGCACCTGAGGCCAAGGGCTACACAATAGAGCAGCCCCCCAGAATTTCTTTGGATCTGCCATTCACTCGCAGTGATCTGCCCAAGTATAACGAAGTTGGATTTCAGAACACAGAGAGTGTCACAGTGCTTGAAGCCGGGGGCAGAACCCGGCTCGTTGTTAATTTGAAAACAGCTGCTGGCTTTTCCACTAAAGCAGACGGCAACGTGCTTTATGTTTATGTAGGAGCAGAAGATTCCAATACCCGTTCTGCTCTTCCAACGGTGGCCAGTTCTGGTGCACCTCTGGCTGACCCTGCCAGTCATGGCATTACCCATATTGATTTCCAGAGGGGTGAAGAAGGTGAGGGTAATGTTGTCATTACGCTCGCAGATCCTAACATTCCTATGGATATGAATGAGCTGGGTGGTCGCATTCGTCTGGAGTTTCAGGGGAATGTACTGCCAGGCCGCTTACGCAACCGTCTGGACGTCATTGATTTCGCTACTCCCGTTAAATTCATTGATGCCAAGGTCGAAGACGGGAATGCGGTGATTGTGATTGAGCCCAAGGGGGATTACAGCTACCTTGCTTATCAGGCTGATAACACACTGACAGTGAGTGTTAAGCCGGTATCCAGTAAAGATTATGGTCGTGACCGTAAAGGTCTGGCCTATAAGGGTGACAAGTTGTCCCTGAATTTTCAGGATATCGAAGTGCGTGCTGTTCTTCAGTTGATTGCTGATTTTACTGATCTGAACCTGGTGGCTTCAGATACGGTCAGTGGTAATGTGACACTGCGTCTTCAGAATGTGCCCTGGGATCAGGCTCTGGACATCGTTCTTAAATCAAAAGGTCTGGACAAACGGCTTGAAGGTAATGTTCTGACCGTCGCTCCGGCCGAAGAGATTGCAGCCAGAGAGCGTCAGCAACTGGAGAATGACAAACAGATTCGCGAGCTGGCGCCTGTCTACACCGATCTTATTCAGATCAATTACGCTGATGCTTCAGAGATAGCAGAGGTTCTGGCGGGTGAAGGGGAAGAGACCAGTCTACTGACTGAGCGTGGCTCGGTTCAGGTAGTGGCCCGCACCAACAGTCTTCTGGTTAAAGATACTCAGGAAAAGCTGGATGAGCTGCGTGCCCTGATTCAGCGTCTTGATATTCCCGTCAGACAGGTGATGATTGAGGCTCGTATTGTCAATATGAACTCTGATTTTACCCGCGATCTGGGTGTAAAGTGGAGTGGAGCAACAGATCTGACATCGAATGACTCGAATCGGGCTATTGGTATTGGTGGCAGTGGCACTAACGCAGGAAATGACGGGGGCACACCTTCAGCCGGTGTGGGTAGCAACCCATTTATGGACTTTGGTGTAGGCGGAGCTAATGCCGCTACTCTGGCCATTGGCTTTGCAACCAATAGCACTATTTTGAACCTTGAGTTATCTGCCATCTTGTCTGATGGTGGAGGAGAAACGGTTTCTCAGCCAAAAGTGATAACCGCAGACAAGACTAAAGCAGTGATCAAATCGGGTAAGGAAATTCCTTACGAAGAGAAAACATCCAGCGGTGCAACTTCTGTAGCCTTCAAGGATGCGGTGCTTTCCCTTGAGGTCACACCGCAGATCACTCCTGAGGGCAGTATTATTATGGATGTGACGGTCACCAATGACTCTCAGGGTACTGATGCGCCAAATGGAGTACCTACCATCAATAAAAATGAAGTGAGTACTCAGGTGCTGGTCAGAGATGGTGAAACGGTTGTTCTGGGTGGGGTCTTCACTCAGGAGAAGAAAAATGGGACGGTTAAAGTACCTGTGTTGGGTGATATTCCTTATGTAGGACGACTATTCAGAAAAGATACCAGCTCAGATGAAAAAGCCGAGCTGATGATTTTTATCACGCCTCGAGTGATCAGCGACAATTTTACCCTCCGTTAATTCTCCCATCCCGGAAGGCTAAGACCTTCCGGGATCACTTCCAAAAAAATGCCCTATAATGGACTCCGCACTGATAGAGGAATCTTGTTATGGATGGCCGCTCCAATCAACTGTTCGACTCTGATTATTACCAGTGGGTGCAGCAACAGAAAAAACTTCTGGAAAACCGTCAGTTTGATCAGCTTGACCTGGATAATCTCATTGAGGAAGTTGGGGAAATGGGTAAAAGTGAGCGAAACAGCTTTGAGTCCCATCTGATTATCCTGTTGCTCCATCTGCTCAAATACGATTATCAGCTCAGGGTTCTGCAAGACCCCTGGGTGCAGGACAAAGTCATTCATACCTGGCTGCCCAGCATCACTAACCCAAGGATTGAGATTAAGACGTTGCTCAGAAAAAGTCCTTATTTGAACAAGATCAAGGATGAAGCACTGGCTGAAGCGTATTTCTATGCAAGAAAAGATGCTGTGCAAGAGCTGAACAAGTACATTCGCTCAGAAGGCAAAAGGTTGGACAAGAACAGCTTTCCAAAAGAGTGTCCCTGGTCTTTTGATCAGGTGATGGAGATAAACTGGTTGCCAGAATAAACGGCGCATTTGGAGGAAAAGGATATGGTTAACGCTTCCGGTAATCAGTACGACACAGATTACTTTGGCTGGGTTCAGCAACAGAAAAAACTTCTGGAAAACCGTCAGTTTGATGAGCTTGACCTGGATAATCTCATTGAGGAAGTTGAGGGTATGGGTAAGAGTGAGCCAAGGTCGCTGGAGTCTCATCTGGTGGTTTTGTTGCAACACTTACTGAAGTATCAGTATCAGACCTATATCCTGAACCCTCATATGCCCGAGCCCAAAGTGTTCCGATCCTGGTTTGGGCGTATTCGCAATGCCAGGGACGATGCTGGCAAAGTATTGCTTGCTAATCCATCACTAAAGTCTCGATTGGATGAGCTGTATGTCTCGGCCTACAGAGAAGGCAAGAAGCGTGCAATAAGAGAGATGAATGACTATCTGCCAAAACAAAACTGGCTGACTGATGATAGTTATCCGGAGAGTTGCCCTTGGTCATTTGAAGAGATCATGACAGAAGAGTGGCTGCCTTGAATTGTCTATGAATTGAGCCATGCGTTCATTTGACAAAAAACGGGGGTGAAAGCTCCCGTTTTTTGTTGTCAGCATGACTCAGGATGCGCTAGGCTCAGCCTCACACGCAGGCAGGAAGTCGGGCTAACAAAGACAATGCCATTGAGAAATATATATCTGGTAGGCCCTATGGGGGCCGGTAAAAGTACGATCGGGCGAATGTTGGCCAAAGAGCTGGGGCTGCCTTTTTTTGATTCAGATCATGAGGTTGAGGCGCGCAGTGGTGCTGAAATTCCCTGGATTTTTGATGTCGAGGGCGAAGAGGGCTTTCGGCAGCGTGAAATACAGGTAATACAGGATCTTTGTTCCAGGCAGGGTATTGTTCTTGCGACGGGGGGTGGAGCTGTGACCCGACTGGAAAATCGCCAGCAGTTGGGTACCAATGGGGTGGTTGTTTTTCTCAAGGCATCAGTAGCAGCACAATTGGTCAGAACTGAGAAAGACAAGAAAAGACCCTTGTTGCAGAGATCTGATCGTGAGGAAGTGCTGACGCAGCTGTTGAATGAGAGAGCGCCACTCTATTCCAGTATTGCCGATGTCGAGCTGGATACAGAGTTACTATCACCTAAAGCACTGATCAACGAAATCATCCGAACCGTTGGCAAATTGCCGTAAGCAAAGAAAAAGCCTTTGGATTAGTTAATCAATAAAGGTTTTCAGAAAGAGAGAGACGTTTGATGCAGGAGTCGGACATCCTTGAACTGAATGTGGATCTGGGTGAGAGAAGCTACCCCATCTATATTGGTTCAGGCCTTTATGCGGGTGCAGCCAGACCCGGGTTGCTCAAGCCCTATATCAAGGGGCAGCAAGTGGCTATTGTCACTAACGAAACCATTGCTCCTCTCTATTTGGACAAGGTGCGTAGCCTGCTGGAGGGCTTTGACCTGTTGGAAGTCACGCTACCTGATGGAGAAGCGTTTAAGAATCTGAGCACACTTGAAAAAGTGTTTGACGGCTTGCTTAAAGCTCGTCATACCCGTAAAACCACATTGATCGCTCTGGGTGGTGGTGTGGTGGGTGATATGACAGGCTTTGCAGCAGCAGCCTATCAGCGTGGCGTTGATTTTATTCAGATTCCAACCACTCTGCTGTCCCAGGTAGATTCTTCTGTTGGCGGGAAAACCGGCGTTAATCATCCGTTGGGCAAAAATATGATTGGTGCTTTCCATCAACCCAATGTTGTCCTCATCGATACAGACTCTTTGAATACACTCCCTGACCGGGAGTTTTCCGCTGGCGTTGCCGAAGTGATCAAATACGGCCTGATATGTGATGAATCGTTCTATCAGTGGCTGCAAGCAAATATTGAGCGAATCATGGCGAGGGATCAGAAGGCGCTGACTTATGCGATTCATCGTTCGTGCTCTGACAAAGCCCGGGTGGTGGCAGAAGATGAAAAAGAGTCTGGGCTCAGAGCGATTTTAAATCTGGGCCACACCTTCGGACATGCTATTGAAACGCACACGGGTTATGGCGAATGGCTGCATGGTGAGGCGGTTGCTGTCGGTATGGTGATGGCTGCTGAACTCTCCTGCCGACTGGGTCAGATTACCAGAGAAGAACTACAGGGGGTCGTGGCTATGCTCAAAGCCGCACATCTGCCGGTAGAGCCTCCTGAGGGCATGTCACCCGGTCGCTTTATTGAACTGATGTCTGTCGACAAAAAAGTGCTGGATGGAAAGTTGAGGCTAGTGCTTTTAGAGCAGATCGGTAAAGCGGTTGTGACAGACCAGTTTGACCGGGTTGTGCTTAATAAGATGCTGAATGAGGTGTGCAGAATATAGAGCTTATTGCTTATTGTTCTTTTTGTGTATTTGTGATCGAGGGGTTGGCCGTGTAAAATGGTCAGCCCCTCGTCTTTTGTGGCGAGATTGAATGTCTGCAACTTCGACCTGTTTTTCATGAAGTAGTAGTAGGGAGTACACTCTTTTTTTGTACTCTTTTTTGAATTAAAATCCATAAAAACGAATAAATATTCTTTGGTTGTGGTTGTCCTGCAAGACAACCGCTACAACCTGAGCCATAAATGCAGCCAGCATCACAGTGTCAAGACAGCAGCGGGATGTGGGAGAGCTGCATTTTTACAGAATAAAGTGCCTTGGACAAAATGAGAACAACGATCGTCCGGGAGTCTGAGCGAGCAGGTTTCCAGAGTGACAGAAGTTTCAAGGTTTATAATAACTGACGATGAGAGAGTGCTTATGAAACCAGGTCTGTATAATCCTGAGGAGTTCAGGGATAACTGTGGTTTCGGGCTGATTGCCCACATGGAAGGAGAGAAGAGTCATAATCTCCTGACAACCGCGATTGAAGCACTTACCTGCATGACGCACCGTGGTGGTATTGCTGCAGATGGTAAAACAGGCGACGGTTGTGGCTTGTTGATTCAGACACCTGATACCTTCTTCCGCACTGTCGTTAAAGAGCAACTGGGTAAAGATCTTCCAGCCCGTTACGCTGTGGGGATGCTATTCCTGAGTCAGGATGAATCCGTCGCCGATCATGCCAGAAAAAAACTCGAAGCTGAACTGGAAAAGAAAAACCTGGTAGTGCTTGGCTGGCGAAAGGTGCCGGTCAATAGTGAGTGTCTTGGCCCTATTGCTTTGGATCAGCTACCCGTTATTGAACAGGTGTTTGTAGGTCATCAGGGCGAGTTGGAGGAAGCCGAGTTTTCAGCCCGTCTTTATATGGCCCGTCGCTTCACCAATATGGCGCTTGAGCAGGATCAGGACTTTTATATCTGTTCCCTGTCTACTCAGGTCGTGACCTACAAAGGTCTGATGATGCCTGTAGATCTGGCTAACTTTTATCAAGATCTGGGTGACCCCCGGTTTGAAACCGCAATCTGTGTATTCCATCAGCGTTTCTCTACAAACACCATGCCACGCTGGAAGTTGGCTCAGCCTTTCCGTCTCTTGGCTCATAATGGTGAAATTAACACCATCACCGGTAACAGAAACTGGTCACAGGCTCGTCGAAACAAATTCAAATCTGAGCTTCTGCCCGATCTGGATCAGATCTCTCCTCTGGTCAACCGAACCGGGTCCGATTCATCCAGCCTCGACAACATGCTTGAAATTCTGGTAACCGGTGGTGTTGATCTGTACCGGGCTATCCGAATGCTGGTTCCGCCTGCCTGGCAGAATGTTGATACCATGGATCCCGGTCTCAGGGCATTTTATGAATTCAACTCCATGCACATGGAGCCCTGGGATGGTCCTGCTGGTCTGGTGCTTACCGACGGTCGTCGTGCTGTTTGTGCACTGGATCGCAATGGTCTGCGCCCTTCCCGCTGGGTTATTACTAAAAACGGCTATCTGACCGTTGCTTCTGAAGTGGGTGTTTATGATTATCAGCCTGAAGATGTGGTGGCCAAAGGTCGTGTTGGTCCGGGTGAAGTTCTGGCCATTGATGTTGAGTCAGGCGAATTGCTTCAGGCCCATGATATTGATGAGCAGCTGAAGACTCGACAGCCTTATAAGAAGTGGTTGAAACAGAATGCTTATCGTATCCGTTCCCGATTCAGGGATGAAGATCACAAAATTGAGCATCTGGATTCAGAACTACTGAAGGTTCATCAGAAGATGTTCTCAGTGACTTTTGAAGAGCGTGATCAGGTGATCCGTCCTCTGGCTGAGAGCGGACAGGAAGCGGTAGGCTCAATGGGCGACGATACGCCAATGGCGGTATTGTCAGGTCGTGTGCGTTCCGTGTATGACTACTTCAGGCAGCAGTTTGCCCAAGTCACGAATCCACCTATCGATCCTCTGCGTGAAGCGATCGTTATGTCCCTGGAAACCTGTCTGGGACGTGAGAAAAATATATTTGAAGAGACCCCTGAACATGCTGGTCGTGTGGTACTCAAATCGCCAGTGCTGTCGACGACCAAATTCCTGAATCTGATCAATGCTCATCATCAGCATGATGACCTTGATGTGGCTTACATCGACATCAATTACAAGCCTGAAGAAGGTTTAAGGTCGGCTATAGAGCGCATTTGTGCTCAGGCAGAGCAGGCTGTAAGAGACGGCAAGGCACTGATTCATCTGAGTGATCGGGATATCAATGATGAAAAGCTGCCTGTGCATGCGGCTATGGCTACAGGCGCAGTTCATCACAGACTGATTGATACGGGCCTGCGATCCGATGCCAATATACTGGTAGAAACAGCCACCGCCAGAGATTCTCATCAGTTCGCGGTATTGCTGGGCTTCGGTGCTACGGCTATTTATCCCTACCTGTCTTACGAAATTATTCATGACCAGATTCGCTCCGGAGAGGTTCTGGCGGATCCTCTGGATGCCTACAAAGCTTATCGCAAGGGCATCGATAAAGGGCTGTTGAAGATTCTCTCCAAGATGGGGATCTCTACCATTGCTTCCTATCGTGCTGCGCAGCTGTTCGAAGCCATTGGTCTCTCTTCTGAAGTCGTTGACCTGTGTTTCAAGGGTGTTCAGAGTCGTATTGAAGGAGCTGGTTTTGATGCGATTCAGCAAGATCAGCAGTTACTCTCTGAAACCGCCTGGAAGAAGAGGAAGCCCATTCAGCAGGGTGGCCTTCTTAAATATGTGCACGACAGTGAGTATCACGCATTCAATCCTGACGTCGTTCAGCAGCTTCAGAAAGCAGTGTCCACAGGTGATTATGAAGAGTTTCGTCGTTACTCCAAACTGGTAAACGAAAGGCCGGTTGCTACCTTGCGTGATCTGATGGGCCTCAAAAAGGCCGATAAAGCTCTGGCTATCGATGAAGTTGAACCTGCTACCCATATTCTCAAACGATTCGACTCTGCAGCTATGAGTCTTGGCGCCCTGTCTCCGGAAGCCCATGAAGCTCTGGCTGAAGCGATGAACCGTCTGGGCGGTCGTTCCAACTCAGGTGAAGGGGGTGAGGACGAAGCACGCTTTGGCACTAACCGGGTTTCTAAAATAAAGCAGATTGCCTCTGGTCGTTTTGGTGTGACGCCCCACTACCTGGTCAATGCGGATGTTCTGCAAATTAAAGTGGCACAGGGTGCCAAGCCAGGTGAAGGGGGGCAGCTGCCGGGTGGCAAGGTGAACAAGCTGATTGCCCGATTGCGTTATTCGGTACCTGGTGTGACACTGATTTCACCGCCACCGCACCATGATATCTATTCGATTGAAGATCTGGCTCAGCTGATTTTCGACTTAAAACAGGTGAACCCTGATGCGCTGGTCTCCGTAAAACTGGTATCAGAGCCCGGTGTCGGCACCATCGCTGCGGGTGTTGCCAAGGCATATGCTGATCTCATTACCATCTCTGGTTACGACGGAGGCACTGCTGCCAGTCCCTTGACGTCTATCAGATATGCAGGTTCTCCTTGGGAGCTGGGTCTGACAGAGGCTCATCAGGCACTGAGAGCGAACGATTTGCGCGGAAAGGTTCGTCTTCAGACCGATGGTGGCATCAAAACAGGCCTTGATGTCGTAAAAGCCGCCATTCTGGGTGCTGAAAGTTATGGTTTTGGTACCACACCGATGGTTGCTATGGGATGTAAGTACCTCAGAATCTGCCACCTGAACAACTGTGCAACCGGCGTCGCAACTCAGGACCAGCATCTGAGAGAAAATCACTTCATCGGCACGGTTGAGATGATCATGAACTTCTTCACTTTTGTGGCTGAAGAGGTTCGTGAGTGGTTGTCCGTGTTGGGAGCTAAAAGTCTTGGAGACGTCATTGGCCGAACAGAGTTGCTGGAGCTGCTTCCTGGTGATACAGACAAGCAAAAAGGCCTCGATTTGACACCCATTGTCCACAACGATCTGATTCCCGAAGACAAGCCTCATACCTGTCAGGTTGAGCGTAACCCTTCCTATGACAAGGGTGAGTTAGCAGAGGTAATGGTTAAAGCCTGTCTACCCGCTATCGAAAGTGGCGAGGGAGGCGAGTTTGAGTTCACGGTGGGCAACTGTGACCGTTCAATTGGTGCCAGATTGTCGGGTGAGATTGCCAAACGTCATGGTAATCAGGGGATGGCAGAGAGTCCGGTTAAGCTCAACCTGAAAGGTACTGCCGGACAGAGCTTTGGTGTCTGGAATGCGGGCGGTCTGGATATGCGTCTGGAAGGGGATGCTAATGACTACGTGGGTAAAGGCATGACAGGCGGCAACCTGATTATCCGTCCGCCCCGGGGGAGTGCTTTCAATTCTAACGAAACCTCTATCATCGGTAACACCTCTCTTTATGGCGCTACCGGTGGACGCCTTCTGGCCGCTGGCCGTGCCGGTGAGCGTCTTGGTGTTCGGAACTCCGGGGCTACTGCCATTGTCGAAGGTGCAGGGGACCACTGTTGTGAGTACATGACAGGTGGTCTGGTGGTGGTACTGGGCGAAACAGGACACAACTTTGGTGCCGGTATGACCGGTGGCTTTGCCTACGTGCTAGATCTGAAACGTAACTTTGTTGATCGTTATAATCACGAACTGGTAGATATTCACCGAATTGATACCGAATCCATGGAGGACTATCAGTCTCACCTGATGGGTCTTCTGGATGAGTATGTAAAAGAGACAGGCAGTGAATGGGGGCGTGAACTTCAGGAGGAGTTTTACGACTATCGGGGTCGTTTCTGGCTGGTGAAGCCAAAGGCGGCCAGTTTGGACTCATTGCTGGCGAGTACACGTGGGCGTCCCGAGTAGGGTGCTTGCAACCGCTTGCAAGAAAAGTCTTTAGAACAGCCATGTGCGCTGCAGCCAAGAGATGGTAATAAGCAGCATATGCAGCAGCGGCATGAGCGTTATAAAAACAATCAGCGAATGAGGTCAAATTCATGTCACAGTTTAACAACCGACTTAACAATCATTTTCAATTTGTCGAAGTAGGAAGAGAAGATCCGGAAAAAAAGGCCCTACAGGTTCGCAAGAATGATTTTGTAGAGATCTATGAGTCCTACAGTGAAAAACAGGCTAAGCAGCAATCTCATCGCTGCCTTGCCTGCGGTAACCCTTATTGTGAATGGAAGTGCCCTGTGCACAACTACATTCCGGACTGGTTGAAGCTGGTTTCAGAGGGTAATTTATTTGAGGCCGCTGAGCTTTCTCATCAGACCAATAGTCTGCCAGAGGTCTGTGGTCGTGTATGTCCACAGGACCGACTCTGTGAGGGTGCCTGCACCCTGAATGACGGGTTTGGTGCTGTAACCATTGGCGCTACTGAAAAATATATTACCGATACGGCGCTGGCCCTGGGTTGGCGACCGGATATGTCCAAGGTGGTGTGGACAGATAAAAAAGTAGCCGTGATCGGTGCTGGTCCTGCGGGTCTGGGCTGTGCAGACGTGCTGGTCAGAAACGGTGTAAAACCTGTTGTATTTGATAAAAACCCGGAAATTGGTGGTCTGCTGACGTTTGGTATCCCTGAGTTCAAGCTTGAGAAATCAGTGATGTCCCGTCGTCGTGAAGTGTTCACGGAAATGGGTGTTGAATTCAGGCTGAATACTGAAATCGGTAAAGATGTCCTGATGGAAGATCTGATGGCAGAATACGATGCCGTATTTATGGGCATGGGAACCTACACCTACATGAAAGGGGGGTTCCCGGGTGAAGACCTTCCTGGCGTTCATGATGCTCTGCCATTCCTGATTTCCAGCGTGAATCGCAACCTGGGTTTTGAAAAGAAAGCGTCTGATTTCATCGGCATGAAAGGAAAACGTGTCGTGGTTCTCGGTGGCGGTGACACGGCCATGGACTGTAACCGTACTTCCATCCGTCAGGGGGCTGAGTCGGTCGCTTGTGCCTATCGCCGTGATGAAGAGAATATGCCGGGCTCGCGACGTGAAGTCGCTAATGCCAGACAGGAAGGTGTCAAGTTCCTGTTCAATCGTCAGCCTGTTGAGATTGTCGGTAACGGTAAGGTAGAAGGTGTCAAAGTTATCACCACCAAGCTGGGTGAGCCTGATGAGCAAGGGCGTCGTCGTCCTGAGCCGGTTCCGGGCAGTGAGGAAATATTAGAAGCCGACGCGGTATTGATTGCTTTTGGATTTCGTCCAAGTCCTGCTGACTGGTTCGGGTCCCATGATATTCAACTGAATGAGTGGGGTGGAGTCGTTGCGCCTGAGCAGGCCAGGTATAAGTTTCAGACTTCCAATCCTAAAGTTTTCGCCGGTGGGGATATGGTTCGTGGTTCTGATCTGGTGGTTACAGCAATTTGGGAAGGTCGTCAGGCGGCTGAGGGCATTATGGACTATCTGGATGTTTGATCCTGCAGAGAGCTTATCAGGATGAATGTTCTCGAGCAGTGGAAGATTGTCATTAGGGGGGGGAATGAGTATTCTCCCCCTTTTATTTTCTAACATCGTAGCTTTTTCGGTTTGGGCAGACTCTAAGCGCTTGCCCGGATCTTCTTACGGCTTATTGCATTGTTCCTGAATTCTGGAAACCCCATGACCGAGCTGAAAAATGATCGCTTACTGAGGGCTCTGCTGAGAGAGCCTGTTGATGTCACCCCCGTATGGATGATGCGTCAGGCTGGACGTTATTTGCCTGAATATCGGGAGCTTAGGAGCAAAGCGGGTGATTTTATGTCGCTTTGTATGAATCCTGAGCTGGCTTGTGAAGTAACCATTCAGCCACTGGTGCGTTTCGACCTGGATGCGGCCATTCTTTTTTCAGATATCCTCACCATCCCGGATGCAATGGGCTTGGGGTTGTATTTTGAGACGGGAGAAGGCCCGAGGTTTAAAAAGCCCATTCGAACAGCGAGCGATGTTGAAGCACTGTCTGTTCCGGATCCCGAAAAGGATCTGGGCTATGTCATGGATGCGTTACGCACTATCCGCTCCGAGCTCAATGGTCGTGTGCCTCTGATTGGTTTTTCCGGCAGTCCGTGGACTCTGGCTACCTACATGGTTGAGGGGGGGAGCAGTAAAGATTTTCGTCGTATAAAAGCGATGATGTTTGATCAACCCCAGGTGTTGTCTCAATTGCTGGATGTACTGGCAGACTCTGTGACACATTATCTGAATGCCCAGATTAAAGCAGGAGCTCAGGCCGTCCAGATCTTTGATACCTGGGGTGGGGCGCTTTCTCCTGAGTGCTATAGAGCATTTTCCTTAAAGTACATGGAGAAGATTGTTTCAGGTTTGATCAGAGAACATGAGGGTAGAAAGGTGCCCGTCATTCTTTTCACCAAAAATGGTGGTCAGTGGCTCGAATCTATGGCCGCAACCGGTGCGGATGCTCTGGGCCTGGATTGGACGACCGATATTTCTGATGCACGTCGTCGTGTAGGGGATAAGGTCGCGTTGCAGGGAAATATGGACCCATCGGTTCTCTATGCATCATCAGAGCGCATAAGAGAAGAAGTGGCTAAAATTCTCAGAGGTTTCGGACCGGGTGAGGGTCACGTCTTCAATCTGGGGCACGGCATTCATCAGTTTGTCGAACCTGATCGTGCAAGAGCCTTTGTCGATGCGGTCCACGAACTGTCAGTCCGATACCATGCACAATAATTGACCGTATTCGTCAGCCTGATGTCTTCTGGCATCAGGCTGTCTCATTCTTATCCTGATGGGGTTCTCCCAGAACCTGTGAAATTGTCTTCTTGAGCGTTTTGGATTCAGTGGGTTTGGTCAGGAATTGACTGATCCTCAATCTATCCGCATGTTGTTTTCCTGGTGGGTTTGTAGCACCGGTGAGCATGATGATTTTTGGGATCTCCATCTGACTCTCTTCCTGGAGTCTTTCAGCCATTTGGATGCCATTCATACCCGGCATATGGTGGTCAAGTATGATCACGTCGAAGGCTCTTCCCAGGTAGGCTTCGTTGCGAATCATAGCCAGCGCTTCCCGACCGTCTTCAGCATCCAGTGTATTGATGCCCATCAGTGCACATTGTTGGGCCAGAACCTGTCTACAGGTTTTATTGTCATCAACAATCAGTGCCTTGATATTTTTGTGATAGAAAAGCGGTTGTTCATCCCGACGAATGGCGTTTGTTGTTTGTTGTTTATGTGGAATGGCAAACCAGATATGCGTGTTGCCCTGATTCATGATGCCAAAGTGCCCGGACATGGCTTCAATTAATTGGATGGTAATGTAAAGATGTATGCTGATGTTGGCCTGTTTTTTCGCTTCAGAGTAACTGAGTCCACTGATGTTACCCGGAAGGTTCAGAGCTTGTTTCCCCTGACTGTAACTGATCTGATAAAGAATGTAGCCGTCTTTACTTTCATTCTGCCTGTTCGGTTCTGAGTCTGGCAGCTGGGCGTTCTGACTGACGGAAATCATTATTTCACTGTTTTTTGTTTGGCGAAAGATATGAATCAGGGCGCCTTCTAAAATGAGTGATAGCTGACGTGTATCTGTTTCACTGATATCCGGGACATCAGGGTGCACAAAGCTGATCAGTTCAGTATTCAGTTGCTCTGCCCGTAACCGGAATTTAATGAGGCAGTCGTTCAGAAACTCATTGATATCGTAGGGTTTGATCTCAAGGCTGGCTTCGTTTTGCTCAAGTTTCCAGGCTTCAGAAAGCAGGTTGATCAGATTGCTGAGCTCGTTGCCTGCATATCTCAGGGTTTCAACATAGTTTTCCTGTTTGGGGGTCAGCTGTGTGCTTCGGAGTAGTTCAGACATCCCCAGTACGCCATTTAAAGGTGTTCTGAGTTCATGGCCCAAAGCGTTAAATAGACTCTTATCTTTTGTCATTTGGGTTTTGGATGCCGGGCTGAGTGGTGGTTCCTGTGCGAGCTTTGCTCCCTTTGGCAGACGTCTCTGGTAACCAAAATAAAAGCTGGAGGCAAGAATGGTTAACGAAGTTGCTTGAAGCAGCATCCAAGTGGCGGCAGTGGGGTTATAATCGAAAACGCCCAGAATAGCCAGTGAGGCTAACAGGTGGACAAGGGCATAAGGGGTGGTAATCCAGGCAGGAATCTTCAGTGCACCGGGTACTCTGACGAACAGGCTGCAATACCAGATGATCTGAGTCGTCAGCAGATTGATTATCAGGCTGTGCTCCAGTGAAGCAGAGGCGCCTGTCAAAGTAAGTATCAGTAATGATGTCGAGATGATGGAGAGCGTGTTAAAACAGTAGATGAGTTTAACGCTCTCTCCCGCCAAACTGGTGCGAGCTAATTGACTGAGCAGAATGGTTCCAACGATCAGTGAAACGTTCATCATCAGGTTTTGCAGCCATCCTGACTCGAACTTGCTGATATGAAATAACCCCTGCCAGCTTATCAAAAATATCGTGCCCATAAAGCAGAAGCCGGCCAGATAGATATGAGCCTTCTGATGAAATTTAAACCCGTTAATGGCATTCATAATCATCATGACGAAAAACAGAGCCAGCAGCCAACCGCTTTGCCAGTGAGTGAATGCCAGATCGCTGAGAACTGCACTGGGAGACTTCAGAGAGGCGTGTAGGTTGCCTGAGGCGCTTGCGGGTATCTCAATAAATAAATCCAGTGTTTTATCCACAAAGGGCATCAGATTATAAAGATAAACATTGCTGCCGGGCTGTCGTCTATCTGGAAGTTGCCTGTAATGTTTTGGGCCTGAAATATACGCAGTTAGCGATACGCCGGGTGGTGGTTGAAGCCAGAGAATGGGTATAGGCTTAACGTTGATGTCTTTGGGCAGTGAGATCTTGATCCAGGCTGTGCCTTTCTGGCTGGTGAAGTAAAGGCTTTTCCTCTGCCAGGGAGCAAAACGAAACAAGTAATCCAGATCATTGATCTGATCTAAATCGAGTGAACTTTCCGGATCAATGAAAATTCTGGAGAAAGGCTCAAGATTGATGGAAACTTTTTGAGGCTGCTGATGAGTGATCTGATCAAGGCTGAATACTTTCGCACTGTAGGTGGTAGCCAGAACCATTAGTAATACTGCTCTTATCCACAACCCAACCTTGATACGAAGGCGCGACATCGACTCTGTGCCTGAGGAGGGGTGGGGGGCAATCGATAACAGGCGGTTGAATACAGCGCACATAATATTTATTGAAAATTCCATTTTTCGATTGGTAGTGAGTATACCCTAAGCTGGCTTGCGGAAAAGTGGAATCGTTGCAATTTTATATAACTTTACTTTGAAGGTTTTTGTGCTCTGGAGATAGAAGCTTTATGAGTTTTTTATTCTATTGTTCGGTGGACGCTAGTTTAGATGGGGTGAAGTGTGATCAGCTGATGGAGCGGGTAGGCTGTTCGCTCCATCTGAAAAGCATCAAATACTTAATGTTCTCTGGCTATAGCGCGATAGCCAATGTCTGTCCTGAAGTAAGCATTATCCCACTGAATTTTTGAGGAGGCCTGATAGGCTTTGTCCTGCGCTTCGCTGACGCTGCTGCCCAGAGCCGTGACACAGAGTACGCGACCGCCATAGGTCACTACTTGTTCTCCCCTTAACTGAGTGCCGGCGTGAAACACTTTGCAGTCTGTTGAGTTGGCTTTCTCAATACCAGTGATGATGTCGCCTTTGTGGTACTTTTCCGGGTAGCCACCTGCGGCCATAACAACGCCAAGTGCGGTTCTTTCATCCCACTGGGCCTGGATTTGATCCAGCTTTCCTGTTGCGCCAGCCAGACAAAGTTCAGTCAGACTGGATTGCAGACGCATCATAATGGGCTGGGTTTCAGGGTCACCGAAACGACAGTTGAATTCCAGTACTTTTGGTGTGCCTTTGTCGTCAATCATCAGGCCTGCGTAAAGAAAACCCTTGTAGGTGTTACCTTCGGCAGCCATACCTTTCACGGTGGGAATGATCACTTCCTCCATTGCGCGCTCATGAATGCTCTGAGTCACTACCGGTGCCGGCGAGTATGCACCCATACCACCCGTGTTAGGGCCTTTGTCACCGTTATCCCTGGCTTTATGATCCTGGCTGGTCACCAGAGGTAGAATGTTTTTGCCATCCACCATAACAATAAAGCTGGCTTCTTCTCCTTGAAGGAATTCTTCGATAACCACCCGGTGTCCTGCTTCACCAAAGGCGTTGCCAGCCAGCATGTCATCAATGGCAGCAAGTGCCTGTTCTTCTGTGTCAGCAAGAATGACGCCTTTGCCAGCCGCCAGTCCGTCCGCTTTTACGACAACAGGGGTGCCTTTCTCACGGACATAGGCTTTGGCCTGATCAATGTCAGTGAAGGTTTGATAGTCGGCAGTAGGGATTTTGTGGCGAGCCAGGAAGTCTTTGGTGAAAGCCTTCGAGCCTTCCAGTTGTGCAGCACCTTGAGTGGGGCCGAAAATAGTGAGGTTGGCTTCTTCAAAGCGGTCAACAATACCGGCCACCAGAGGGGCTTCAGGGCCAACAATGGTAAGGTCGATGTTTTCTTCGCTGGCGAATTCAACCAGTTTATCGAGTTCAAGAACATCAATGCTGATGTTGGTTATGCCTTGCTCAAGAGCTGTTCCTGCGTTTCCAGGTGCCACAAAAACCTGTCCTACCTTGTCGTCTTGAGCTGCTTTCCAGGCGAGCGCATGTTCGCGTCCGCCACTGCCGATGATGAGTACTTTCATAGGTTTGCCTGTCCCCGGGGAGTCTGTTTGTGGTGGATAGCCAGTGTCTGTTATTGGTCGTAGATCGAGTGAAAAAAGAGACACATTCTGTGTCTCTTGTCAGCGATCAGTGACGAAAATGTCTGACGCCTGTGAATACCATGGCAATGCCGACCTCGTTGGCGGCATCAATCACTTCTTGATCTCGCATGGAGCCGCCTGGCTGGATGACAGCGGTAATTCCGGCACTGGCGGCTGCATCAATGCCATCCCTGAATGGGAAGAAGGCGTCTGATGCCATTACAGATCCGCGGACTTCCAGATTTTCGTCGGCTGCCTTGATGCCGGCAATTCGAGCACTGTAAACCCGGCTCATCTGACCTGCACCTATACCGATGGTTTGATGATCCCTGGCGTAGACGATCGCATTCGACTTGACAAACTTACCCACTTTCCAGGCGAAAAGCAGATCGTCCAGTTCTGCTTCAGTGGGTGTTCTCTCTGTAACTGATTTCAGTTCCAGGGTGCTGGTTACCTTGATGTCGCTGTCTTGAACCAGCAGTCCGCCATTGACTCGTTTGAAATCCAGAAAATGTTCTGTTGTCTCTGGTAGTGTGCCGCAACACAGTAGCCGGATATTCTTTTTGTTCTGAAGAATGATTTCTGCTTCGCTGTCGACTTCCGGAGCAATGATGACTTCTACAAACTGACGATCAATGATGGCGTTGGCAGTGACTGCATCGAGTTTTCTGTTAAACGCTATGATGCCACCAAAGGCGGATGTGGGGTCGGTTGTGTAGGCTCTGTTATAAGCCTCAAAGATGTCAGCGCCGATGGCTACACCACATGGGTTGGCATGTTTGACGATGACACAGGCAGCAGATTCAAAGGATTTGACACATTCCAGAGCCGCATCGGTGTCAGCAATATTATTGAAAGAGAGTGCCTTGCCCTGAATCTTCTGAGCACTGGAAACAGTGCCCGAAGGAGCAGGATCTTCTACATAGAAAGCGGCTTTCTGATGGGGGTTCTCGCCATAACGCATGTCCTGTACTTTTTTGTACTGACGGTTAAAAGTTCGAGGAAAGGCTTCTGGTTCTTCGTTATCGCCCGTCAATGTTCCGAGATAGTTGGCAATAGCACCATCATACTGAGCAGTATGCTCAAAGGCCTTTACTGCAAGATCAAAACGAGTCGCTGCAGAAACAGAGCCGTTGTTCTCACCAAGCTCGGAGAGCACCCGGGTGTAGTCTTTTGCATCGACGACAATCGTGGTGTCCCTGTGGTTTTTGGCAGCAGCACGAACCATGGTGGGGCCACCAATGTCAATGTTCTCGATCGCCATCTCCAGTGTGCAGTCCTCACGGGTCACTGTCTGCTCGAAGGGGTAGAGGTTGACGACGACCAGATCGATTGGCTTGATACCGTGCTCTGTCATGACGGCTTCGTCCTGACCGGAGCGACCCAGAATGCCTCCGTGAACTTTGGGGTGCAGGGTTTTGACTCTGCCGTCCATCATTTCCGGAAAGCCAGTGTAACTGGAGATTTCCACAGCGGGAATATCGTGCTCAACCAGCAGATTGTACGTGCCGCCCGTGGAGAGGATTTCTACTGAGCGCTGATGCAGTGCACGTGCAAATTCCACTATCCCGGTTTTATCTGAGACACTGATCAGGGCTCTTCGAAGGGGAGGCTGTTCGAAATCGTTTGCCATCATTCCTTTACTCACTGAAAAATCGTTGCCTGAAAAGCTGACTGATTCTAGCCGGATTTGAGCTTCTTCGCAGCATCCGATTCTCGGAAATAGTGGGAAATACAAAAATAATGTTGCTACCTCGAACTGAAGTACAGGTTATTACAAAGCTATTGATCTTCAAAAAGATCTGGGTTTTGTTTTTATATGGGTTGTAAAGACGGGAGGTAGATAAAGTCGTATTCATGTCACAGATCATAATACGACTTTAGAGGCAGGGAGGTTACAAAAGGTCGTATTGCTTGAGTTTCTTTCTTAGTGTGCCACGGTTCAAACCAAGCAGGACTGAAGCTCTGGTCTGGTTACCCTTGACGTACGTCATAACGGTTTCCAGAAGGGGGGCTTCTACTTCAGAAAGGACCATCTGGTATACATCGGTTACTTCCTGACCATCCAGATGGCTGAAGTAGTTGTTCATTGCTTTCTCAACACTGTCGCGGAGTGTCTGCGTTTCACTCTCGATAGGGCTGGTTAGTGTCTGTCCATGGACAGAGGGTTTATCAGTAATAATATGAGGTGCCGTCATGCTGCAATATCCTTGTGATGACTTAAGGTTTGAAAGTACTCCAGTATGCAGTTTTCTTGTTCTTCTGCAGACTCTAGATTGTTGAATTGTTTGCGAAGTCTTGATCCGGATGGGCTGGCCTGCAGGTACCAGCCAACGTGTTTTCTGGCTATGCGCACGCCTTGGGTTTCACCATAAAACTCGTGAAGTGCAGCAAGGTGACCCAGTAGAATGGACTGGATCTCTTTGTGTTCCGGCGCTGGCAGCTGTTTACCCTGTTCAAGGTAGTGGTTAATCTCCCTGAATATCCAGGGTCTTCCCTGGGCTGCACGTCCCACCATGACGGCGTCTGCGCCTGTGATGTCCAATACCGCTTTTGCTTTCTCGGGAGAAGTAATATCGCCATTGGCTATCACTGGAATCTCCATGGATTCACAAATTCGGGCAATGGTCTCGTATTCAGCCTCACCCTTATACATACACTGGCGGGTTCTACCATGAACGGCCAGAGCGGATATACCAAAGTCCTGTGCCATCAAGGCAATGTCGAGGCCGTTTTTGTTTTCAGGACACCAGCCGGTCCGTGTCTTTAGAGTGACCGGGATATCAACCGCCTGAACCACTGACTTCAATATTTGCTTTACCAGTTCAGGTTCTCTCATCAGAGCGGAGCCAGCCGCTTTGTTGCAGACTTTTTTTGCAGGGCAGCCCATGTTGATATCAATGATTTGGGCGCCCCGTTCCTGGTTTAGACGAGCCGCAACAGCCATTTGTTCCGGGTCACTGCCTGCAATCTGAACAGAGCGAGGTTGAAACTCTTCGGCGTGATGATCCATTCTCAGTCGAGACTTTCGTGTGTTCCAGAGTTTTGGGTTGCTGGTCACCATTTCTGAGACGGCCATACCCGCTCCCATTCTCAGACACAGTTGCCTGAATGGGCGATCTGTTACTCCGGCCATGGGGGCCAGGATAACCGGACTTTGAATAGTGTATGGACCTATCTTTAACAAAGTGGTTTGCCTCAATCCAGCGTTGCTACTGTCCAGAGCGTGATAAAAATCCTCTAAGGTGATTTAAATGACTGCTCGGGATCATGAAAAAAGCAAGAGGTCGATCTTGCGGGGTTTTCAAAGATTTATACGACTTTCAGTGTCTCTTTGTGGGAGATCAGGCAGGCGTAATCGCATATAATACTCTGTACAATTTTTAGACGAAAGGGTGTTTTATTGTGGGCTCTGACTGGAACAGCACTCATCTTCACGAGCAGTTATTACCACGTACCGGTGTCCTGTTGCGAAATATGACCTTTCAAAGACGGTGTATAGTGACTTTTGTGAAAAGTACCGCAAGTAATAATTTAGGTGATCTAAGTGATTTTTGATCTCGATTAAATACCTATAGATTTGCGATATCTACTTATTGCAATTGCTCGGTTACGGTTTGTGGATGCACTTGCCGGTAAAACACCATAGAGACTCGATTTATAGGGCTTTCGCTTCTGCCAGTCTTTTAATTGGCAGGTAAAAAATACAGCTGATAGTTGGTAGCTCCATTGCCGGGATCAACGATTTCCATACTGAGCCTTATGGGGTGTCCGCTGGGTATCTCTCTGGATCCAGCCAGTGCACCGCCCAGATACTCCTTCGGGCGAAACCGTCTACTGGCTTCGGGTTGGCCATTAATGTCAGTAAATGTTAACTCAAGCAGGGGCCAGGGTTGCGGAAACGTGGCTTCATTGATGATCACTGAGTCTACTACCAGACCTTCGCTTCGCTCGGGGTGGCTACGGATGTGCAGTTGCAGGCTTTTGATGGCGTTAACATCTACCAATGCCGGAAGGGAGCAGTTCAGATATTGACAGCTTAAAGTGTATGCTGGTCTCAAACGTGGGTCGAGTGAAAGCTGATCTCTGTTAAACCATGCGTACTGTCCAGCAAGCGATACAGAAAAAATCAGGATCAGAGTGACCCAGCCCATTACTCTCAGGGAACTTCTTCCTGATTCTTCATCAACCTCAACGTGCTCCTTATTCAAAGTATCCAGAAAAGAATGGAATGGGGGCTCTTCTTCAGGCGTCGTTTCGACGGCTCTTAAAGTGCTTTCTTCAGGCTTGCTATCCTGAGTCGTGTTTTTCTCTGCTACTTTGTCATGTCGGGTCGATTGTTTTTCAGCCGGTTTGTCTTTCGGCTTCTTCTGGAGCGGTTTTTCCGGAGCAGCTTTATTGGGCATGTTTGATAGGGCATCAAACACCTCAAGACAGGAACCGCATCGAACCGAACCACTGGCGGCTCGTAATTGCGCCTGGGTCACCTTAAAGGAGGTCTGGCATTTTGGGCAGCGGGTGATTCGAGAGCCTTTCATGAAGCCTGTATGCGTTACTGTCTTGATTGAGTGTGGATTATTAGATCAAAGAGCTACAAAGGATGTCCACAGCCCGAAAGATAAAATCTTCCGGGATCTTGTCTGAAATCAGTCTGATATCAAAAAATATTGCATCTTTTTATGGTTATTACTTCCGGGTTCCGGTCACCAGGATCCAGTCTTCGTTCTGTACAACTGGTCCCAGGTCAAACCATTCAGAGTAGGTGCTGACGATACTGCTTTTCTGTTCTGAGAGAATGCCGGATAAAGTGATTTTTCCGCCACCTTTGAGATAGCTCGCCAATGTGGGGGCGAGTTCTACCAGTGGGCCTGCGAGTATGTTGGCTATGACGACGTCTGCTTTATTTTTCGGGACTTGTTCGGGCAGATATACTTTCAGTTTTTCCGGGGCGATCCCGTTCCTCTCAGCATTATCGATAGTAGCTTCCAGTGCCTGAGGATCAAGATCCACACCTGTGACTGTTTTGGCACCCAGCAATAGTGCTGCAATCGCCAGAATGCCGGACCCACATCCGTAGTCGATAACCGATTGGTTTTCGAAATTTTCCTGCTTTTCCAGCCATTCAAGGCACAGGGCTGTGGTTGGGTGAGTGCCTGTTCCAAAAGCCAGACCGGGGTCGAGCATCAGGTTTATAGCATCAGGTTCTGGAATCTCTTTCCAACTGGGGCAAACCCAGAGTTTTGTGCCAAATCGCATGGGCACAAAATGGGTCATCCACTCTCTTTCCCAATCCTTGTCTTCCACAATTTCAATCTTGTGGCCCGGAAATGGGTTTTGTTGGTATTGAGACTGTAAGTGCTCTACTACAGCGTCCATATCTGTATGGGCATCGAAGAGGCCAATGACAAGGGTGTGTTGCCACAGCGGTGTGCTGCCTGGCTCAGGTTCGAACAATGGCTGATCTTTACCATCCTGAAGGGTTACAGCACTGGCTCCAGCTTCCAAAAGCAGGTCTTCCAGTTCTTCAGCATGGTCGGAAGAGGTGTCTAGTTTGATTTGTATCCAGGGCATGGGTATGGACTTACTGATTAGGGGAGGGAGGCAGGATAAGTATCCGCCGGATCGGACACATTCTAGCTGATTGAAGGACTGGGACAAGAGGTATTATGAAAGAAGAGGGGGTAAGCTCTCCGAAAGCAGCTTTCAGAGAGCTTTGGAAGCAGAATCAGTCCTCTTCAAGCTTCTTTTCCAGATAATGGATGCTGACGCCTCCTTTCTGGAAGTTTTTGTCCTTCACCAGATCCTGATGCAGTGGAATATTCGTACGAATACCATCCACAACGGCTTCATCCAATGCGTTTCTCATTCTAAAAAGAGCGGTTTCACGATCTGGGCCATAGGTGATTATCTTGGCTATCAGAGAGTCATAGTAAGGTGGAATGCTGTAGCCACTGTAGAGATGCGAATCTACCCGAACACCATTACCACCGGGTGAATGGAACTGGTTGACCAAACCCGGGGAAGGCATAAAGGTTTTGGGGTCTTCTGCATTGATACGGCATTCAAAAGCATGTCCCTGAAGTTCAACTTCTTCCTGAGTAATGCTCAAAGGCAGGCCACTGGCGATGCGAATCTGCTCTCTGACGATATCTATGCCAGAAATCATTTCTGTTACAGGGTGTTCAACCTGCACACGGGTGTTCATCTCGATGAAGTAGAACCGGCCATCTTCATACAGGAATTCGAAGGTACCTGCCCCGGTATAGCCAATTTCAATACAGGCCTTGGTACAGGCCGCTGCTACGGTAGCTCTGGCATCTTCATCAATGCCGGGTGCAGGCGCTTCTTCAATGACTTTCTGGTGACGGCGCTGCAAAGAACAGTCACGATCCCCCAGATGTATAGCATTGCCGTGGCTGTCCGATAGTACCTGGAATTCAACATGACGAGGATTTTCAAGGAATTTCTCCAGGTAGACTACGTCATTGTTGAAGGCTGCCTTAGCTTCAGACTGGGTCAAGTTGATGGCATCCAGAAGATCAGACTCGCTGTGAACGACTCGCATACCGCGACCACCGCCACCACCTGATGCTTTGATAATCACCGGGTAACCAATGCAGCGAGCAATGTTTAGTGTGCGTTCGTCATCGTCTGTGATGGGACCATCAGAGCCAGGAACGGTTGGCACACCGGCTTCTTTCATGGCGGCAATTGCGGATACTTTGTCACCCATCAGGCGAATAACGTCAGGCGCAGGGCCTATAAAGGTGAATCCGCTGCGTTCTACCTGCTCGGCAAAATCGGCATTTTCTGATAGAAAGCCGTAGCCAGGGTGAATACCGTTAGCGTCAGTCACTTCCGCAGCACTGATAATAGCAGGGATATTCAGGTAGCTTTCAGTAGGGCTGTTGGGACCAATGCAGACTGACTCGTCAGCCAGACGCACGTGCATCAGGCTTGCATCAGCCTTGGAGTGCACAGCTACGGTTTTAATGCCGAGTTCTTTACAGGCCCGCAACACCCTCAGAGCTATTTCGCCCCGGTTGGCGATTACGATTTTATCCAGCATGACATCTGTCTCAGGCAATGGTAAACAGGGGCTGGTCGTATTCAACGGGCTGCCCGTTTTCAACCAGAATAGCTTCGATGGTACCTGATTTGTCGGCCTTGATCTGGTTCATCATCTTCATGGCTTCGACAATGCAGAGAACATCACCTTCCTTAACCTGTTGTCCCAGTTCAACAAAAACCGGTGAGCTGGGTGAGGATGCTGTGTAGAAAGTACCGACCATTGGAGATTTTACATAGTGACCGGACAGTTGGGGCTTGGTTTCTGACGTCGGGGCTGTTGCCGGGGTTTCAGAGGCCGCTGCCACAGGCACTGGAGTCGTTGCAGGAATAAACTGTGGAGCAGCGACTGAGGCTACTGGAGCATTCTGGGAATAACGGCTGATGCGAACAGATTCTTCACCTTCGTGAATTTCCAGCTCATCAATTCCAGACTCTTCCAGAAGCTCAATGAGCTTTTTTACTTTTCGGATGTCCATCGTCACTCTCAAATGCTGTTGGACAGGGAGAAACTGTCCCGTGGTTAATTGGATGTATTCATTGGCGCACTCAATCATGCAGCCTTGATTGTTTTTACTGTGAAAATCATTTTATTCCCTAAACAGAAGAAGTGATTTTCTGTAGTCGGCCTTAAAGCTTTCAGTCATGTTGGCTTTTCAGAAGAGCGCCCTGCTGATGGAGCCTGTCAAGATCAGCCTCAAGACTTCTGACTGAGCAGGTCAATAGCATAGGCCAGACCAAACTCATAGCCCTTTGGTCCGACTCCAGCGATCACGCCTTCCGCCACATCACTGAAATAGGAGTGATGCCGGAAAGCTTCCCGTCGATGGATATTGGACAAGTGGACTTCAATAAAGGGAATGGCAACACCCAGCAGGGCATCTCTGATAGCAACGCTGGTATGAGTGTAAGCAGCCATGATTGATGTTTATGCGGACTGGTGTGTTTCCTGCAGGGCTATGGAA
>NZ_JAHHPS010000046.1:0-1123 GCF_024606275.1 Endozoicomonas sp. SESOKO4
CTATTGGTGAAGCCGTTGTCGTTTCTCCGGTCGCTGATTTAGGGGCTGTTCCTGATCGAACCTGCCACGACATCAAGAAAGAGCTGGAGTCTTTGGATCTGGCTCTGGAATCGGTCCGTTCGGAAATGAAGGCCACCGCCGAAAAGCTCTCTGGCCATCTGCCGGCAGAAGAGCAGGCGTTATTTGATGTCTATCTTCGGATGCTGGACGACAATGCACTGGGGTTGGAAATCAGAAACCGGGTGAAACAGGGTAACTGGGCACCGGGAGCACTCAGGCAGGTTATAAACGAGCACGTCCGTAATTTTGAAATGATGGACGACGCTTACATGCGTGAGCGTGCTGTTGATGTCAAAGACTTGGGTCGTCGGGTTCTTGCCAGTATTCAGCAACACGATCATGAGTGCATAACCTACCCTGATCAAACCATTCTGATCAGTGAAGAACTGACAGCCAGTATGCTGGCAGATGTTCCCCGGGATAAGTTGGCGGGTCTTGTCTCTATACAGGGCTCAAGCAATTCCCACGCGGCCATACTGGCCAGGGCTCTGGGTATTCCTACAGTGATGGGGGCCGTTGATTTGCCCTATCACAAGATGACCGGCAAGCATCTGATTGCTGATGGTAACCTTGGGTTGGTTTATGCCTCACCTTCCAGGGAACTGCTGGAACATTATCAGGCCGTTGTTGAAGAAGAAAAAGAATTCAGTAAAGGGCTGGAAACGATCAGCGATCTGCCCTGTGTCACTCTGGACAACCACCGGTTACCACTGTGGGTCAATACCGGCCTTATGACTGATACGGTTCGTTCCCTGGATCGGGGCGCGGAAGGTGTCGGTCTTTATCGTACCGAAGTTCCTTTTATGCTCAAGGAACGATTCCCCAGCGAAGCAGAACAGGAAAAAATCTATCGCCAGCAGCTTGAAGCCTTTGCACCCAGACCGGTCACCATGCGTACGCTGGATGTGGGTGGGGACAAGGCGCTGTACTATTTTCCCATTGAAGAAGACAACCCCTTTTTAGGGTGGCGTGGTATCAGGGTAACCCTGGATCATCCGGAAATATTTCTGGTTCAAATCCGGGCGATGCTCAAAGCCAGTGTTGGACTGGATAATCTTCGAAT
>NZ_JAHHPS010000481.1:0-1045 GCF_024606275.1 Endozoicomonas sp. SESOKO4
AGCACTCACCAGATCAGGCTGCAATAGTCAGCCTGACACCCAGCGCTTTCAGCAGGCGATGTATGGTATCCCAACGAGGTTGAGCCTTGCCATTGAACGCTTTGTAGAGGCTTTCTCGGTTGAGCCCGAACTGTTTTCCGCTATTGCGGCGTTGATAACGGTATCAAAGTAATCAAGACCTGCTGCACTGCATGCCGCTCAGTAGAGTCTATCAGCCCCAAACTTTTGGCTGTGTAGTATTTAAGCTACAATAGAGGCATGATTACAGTCAAACAACATGGTGTTTTCAGAAGATGGCTTAAAGCTTTGAAAGATCCGAAGGCCAAAGCATCCATATTATCGAGAGTGAAGCGCTTGGAGTTCGGATTATCTGGGGACGTGAAGCCTGTTGGAGGTGGCTTAAGCGAGTTGAGGATTGATACAGGCAAGGGCTACCGTGTCTATTTTGTGCGTCAAGGCAGTGAGCTGATTATTGTATTTTGTGGAAGTCAAAAGAAAGATCAACAGAAACAAATAGATCTTGCCAGAGCGCTATATAAAGATTGGAGAGCTAATAATGGATAGTAAAATAACAGACTTTGACCCTGCTGAGTTCCTTGATAACGATGAAGCTATTCAGTGTTACATAGACGAGGCGATAGCAACCGGTCATGCTGGCTTTATTGCGGACTCACTGGGCGTTGTGGCCAGAGCTAAAGGAATGAGTAAGCTTGCAAAAGAAACAGGTTTGTCTCGTGAAAGCCTCTATCGATCGCTGAGTGAAGAGGGTAATCCAAGTCTGAAAACCCTTCTGGCTGTATGTAAGGCTCTGGGAGTTTCTATGAATATCGGCAAGCCTTTGCGGGTATAAGTTTATTGTTCAAAGCTAGAGATATGCGCCAAACACAAGAAAAAATAAGGCTGCATAATAGCAGCCTTATTTTGGTTATAAGTAATGCATTATCATTTAGGTGTTTCTGCCAAACCTGGCTTAAGCCCTTGGCATAAAATCCGCCTTTTTGTTCATTTCAGATTACGGATTACCACCAAGCTTCAAACTGCACGC
>NZ_JAHHPS010000482.1:0-18070 GCF_024606275.1 Endozoicomonas sp. SESOKO4
CTGCTGAAAGCGCTGGGTGTCAGGCTGACTATTGCAGCCTGATCTGGTGAGTGCTTTCAACCAACCATTGATCGTTTTTTAACCACTTATTTGCAGTTTGTTATTTCCCTGAAGTTCGGAAAACCACCCAAAGGTTAATCCCAGACTTATCCACAACCTCTGGGGATACTTTTAGAAGACAGCTGACTTTAATGATAACCTGAACAGTTCAAATAGGCCGCCGCTCCTGTTAACCCCGGATGTTCAGACAATATGAGCCATGTTGGTATGCCAGACATGTAGTCTTTCATCTTGTCTCTGTTCTCAAAGGCTTTCCGGAATGTTCCCCTGGCAAACAGCGTTTTCACTCTTGGGATAATTCCACCCGCAATATAGACACCGCCCCTTGCTCCCAGAATCAGTGCCGCATTTCCGGCGGTATTGCCGAGAATCTCAAAAAAGTGGTCCAGCACTTCATAGGCCAGAGAATCATTTTGTTCCAGAGCCTGAACCGTAATATCTGCCGCCTGTAGTTTATCCATCCGACCATCGAGACTGGAGTGCGCTTCATACAATAATTCCAGACCTGAGCCAGAGAGTATTCTCTCAACCCCCAACAACCCCCCAACCTCTTTTCGGATGAATCGCCAGACACTAATATCTCTTTCCGTAGAAGGTGCAAAGTCGGCATTGCCGCCTTCTCCGGGCAGAGCCTGCCAACCCACAGGGGTTTCGATTAATCCACAAAGCCCCAGACCGGTTCCCGGGCCGATCACCAGCTTGACGGCATCAGGATCAACGTCCAACTCAGGCCCAACAGGCATGAGTTCGTTTGAAGGAAGGTGAGGAACCGCCAAAGCCTGCGCGGCAAAATCATTGATCAGCGCCATCACTTCCAATTCAAAGTCCTGTTTGAACTGTTGCTGATCAATTTTCCAGTGGCTGTTAGTGAAACTGACTTTTCCGTCCACGACCGGACCGGCAACGGCAAGACAAACTCTGGTAATGGTTTCAACGCCCTGATTTTTCAGGTAGAGCCGGACGGCATCTTCAAGATCGGAATAATCAATACTCGACATTGTCTGAATACCTTCCAGCACCAGACTGTCAGGATTCACCAGAGCAAAACGGGCATTGGTACCACCAATATCCCCCACCAGAGATCGCAATACTTGAGTCATCCGATACTCCCGGGCCAACCGGCTCCATGACAAGAGAGGATGTCAGTATTATAATCCTGCGCCCGGATTCATGACCTGTAAGATTTTTACCCAAAGGCTCTCGGACTCTTTTTATGACAGTTGCTTCGGAACATTCAACCACTGGCTATGACGCCCGATTTGGAGGCAGCCGCCGTCTCTATGGCAGCGATGCCGTAGACAGGCTGAAACAGTCCCATATCTGCGTCATAGGTATTGGCGGAGTCGGCTCCTGGGCAGCAGAGGCTCTGGCCAGAACCGGGGTGGGCAGCATTACTCTGATTGATCTGGATGATGTTTGTGTCACTAACATCAACCGTCAACTCCATGCCACCACCGAAACGATTGGTCAGTCCAAATGTGAAGTGATGGCCAGCCGCATTCAGTCCATTAATCCGGACTGCCAGTGCCATGTCATTGAAAACTTTATAACAACCGAAAATGTGTCTGAGCTGATCAGTCAGGACTTCGATTATGTACTGGATGCCATAGACAGTTTCAGAATCAAGGCTGCCCTGATTCATCACTGCAAAAGAAACAAGATTCCAGTGATCACAACCGGTGGTGCCGGTGGTCAGGTCGATCCCACCCAGATACAGATTACCGACCTCACCAAAACCTGGCACGACCCTCTGGCAAAAAAAGTCAGAAATCATCTGAGAGACTTCCACGGCTTTACTAAAAACAACAAGCGGAAGTTTGGTGTCGATTGTGTCTTTTCTTCAGAACAGGCGGTTTATCCTCAGCCCGATGGAACGGTATGCCAGCAGAAACCTTCGGATCTGGGGTCAACAAAAATGGATTGTGCCAGTGGTTTTGGTGCCACGACCGTAGTGACGGCTACGTTTGGCTTTGTGGCCGTCTCTCGTATCATTAAAAAAATCATCGATAAGAAAATCTGAGTAACTGACGGAATCGAATATTTCTGGCTCATTGGGCAGGTAACTAATTGCCCCATTCTATATTGTCTTTCATTTCTTCCGGGAGTTGATTACTTTTGGCTTTTTCGAGCGCTTTGCGCATTTTCCGTGAGTCTCCTTCGCTCAGCTTTTGGGTGCCTTCTTCAATGGGTGCAAACATCTTTTCAATCCGCTCTTCCATATCTTTTGCCAGGAGCAGAATTTCAATTCTACGATTGGAGCTGGCTTCAGGGTTTTCAGGGTTGCGCAATACCCGGTCAGCCATACCCAATACCATCATAATCCGGGACTCTTCTAATCCTCCGAAAACCAGCGTTCTTCTTGCAATCTGAGCCCGGGCTGATGACAGCTCCCAGTTTGAATAGTCATTCCTCTGAAAGCCAGAGCTGTCAGTATGCCCGCTTATCATGAGGTTGAAAGAAAGTTTGTTCAGAATAGGGGCCAGTTCAAGCAGTAAATCCTGAAAAAATGGCTGCAGTCTCGCCCTCCCCTTTTCAAACATATCCCGCTTGTTATTGTCCAGAATGACAATGCGCAAGCCTTCCGGTGTTTCCTCCAAATAAATGTAATCTTCATATCTTCCGGCTGACTTACTGCCACCGATCAATTTTTGTAATTCATCGGACAGCTTGTCGAAAATCAGCGTGTTATTCAGTGTTTTGGTGTTTTGGTCAGCAATAACTTCAGTGTCTTCCCTGCCTTGTTTGCCTGGCCCCGGTTTGGGAATATCCACCACAGTATTTGCTACCCCAAAATTAATGGGCTTGGAGCTGCTTGGATGGCGGAATGAGCCCGGATCTTCAAAATAGGTCGCAATGGCTTTCTTCTGCTCCTTATCAGTGGCACTCATAATCCACAGTAGAAGAAACAAAGCCATCATGGCAATGGCAAAATCAGCAAAGGCTACTTTCCATGAACCTCCATGATGACCATCACCATGACCGCCATGCTTCTTTTTGATGACAATAACATGACCTTTGCTCATTGGCCGTCCAGTAACTCTTCCAGTTCACCGAAAGTGGGTCGTTTGTCTGAAAAAAGCATTTTTCTGCCAGAATCAACTGAAACAATGGGAGGAAACCCGGACTTGTTAGTGCCCAGCCCCACCTTAATGCATTCAAATGCTCTTATTTCCTGATTGATTGAGTGACCAATGGCCGTTGCGCATGGTCCAACCAGTCCGTAGGCCATAAATATGCCAAGAAAAGTCCCTGTCAGAGCCGCAGCAATCAATCTGCCCAGTTGATCCATCGGGCCATCTATCGCGCCCATCGTAATAACAATACCCAATACTGCTGCCAGAATACCGAAGCCCGGCAAAGCATCCGAAATCAGCTGCAGAGCATCTGCCGGACGCATCATTTCTGACTCCATGGATTCAATTTCTTCCTCAATAATGGTTTCGTATTCGTGGGGTTCAATGCCGTCTACCAGTGACAGCCTGAGGTTTTCAGCAATGAAGTTATAGATATGAGGCGTCTTCATAATCAGAGGATATTTTGAAAAAACATCACTGTTTTCAGGGTTTTCTATGTGCTCTTCAAGGGCCTTACTCCCCCCCTTTTTTTTCGCCATATTAAATAATGTATACATAAGGGAGAGCAGCTCATCATAATATTCACGATTAAAACCTGAATTGTTGACGGTATAAACCAAGTGCCGTCCCGCCGCTTTCACAACGTTAGTTGGGTTGGCAATGATGAATGCCCCCAATGCTCCACCACCAATCATCACTATTTCTGCGGGCTGCCAGATAGCCGCCATTTCACCACCAGCAGCCATAAAACCACCAAAGATGCAGCCAAGCTGGATCAGTAGCCCCAAGATTTTCATAGCATTAGTCCCTGTTCCATTCTTCCAGCAGCGAGCGCAATCGTAAGACAGCCTGACGGTGTAACTGACAAATACGGGCCTCCGTCAGGTCCAAAGCTTCTCCAATTTCTTTCATATTCAGTTCATGAACGTAATAAAGATTCATCAGATGTTGCTCTCGTTCCGGCAGCTCCTGTAATGCTTTTGCCAGAGCTTTACTGCGCTCTCCACCCATGGCAACCACTTCTACAGAGTCGTCATCATTGATCTCTATGATTCGGCTGTCAGACTCACCCTGCATCAGCCCATCCAGACTCAACAGACTGTCGGAACTACTGCCCTGTAACATACGGTGGTATCGCTCAAGACTGACGCCAAGTTCTTCTGCAATTTCGGACTCGGACGGAGCCCGTCCCAGGTTTGTATTTAACTTCTGGATGGCATTACTGATTTTCTGCCCGTGTTCCCGGTCTGTTCTGCTGCGCCAGTCCCACTGTCGTAGCTCATCAATCACTGCGCCTCGAATCCGGGTTTTGGCAAACTGTTCAAAGGGGACTTTGCGACCCGGATCATAACGACTGGCAGCATCCAGCAGACCCATCATGCCTGCTTGCAAGAGATCATCCCGGGAGATGTTGCTGCCCAGACTGCTGGCCAGATGCAGCACAATCTTCTTAACCAGGGACAAGTGCTGCTTAACCAGAACATCCCGCTGATTTCCTGCCTGTTGGCGATAAGCGTTAAGTCCTTTTTGCTGCATGTCTGCCACTAAGCTGCTACTGAATCACAAGATCCGTAATCAGACAGTCATCCACCCTTGCTCCCACCCTCTCTTTGTCCAGCAGTGCATTCACTCTTGCCAGCGTTTCAGCGCGGATAATCTCTGTGACGCCCCCGGCTTTAACCTGTTCATAAGAGAGAGAGCCCAGGTAGTTGATGACTTCATTACGAATAAGTGGCCGATAAGCTTCCAGTGTTGCGATCACCGTTTCATCCCGTACCATCCATGACAGTTTTATCTGCATATATCGAGGTCGGGCATCACTTTTAAGAGTGATAATAAACGGCTCAAGCATCATAAAACTGGGTGGCGCCAATGCTGCCACTGGTTGCTGCGGTTGCTGTTGCTGTTGCTGTTGCGGTTGCTCTTTAGGAGCCATCATTGTCATTGCTACAAAACCGCCACCACCAGCCAGCAACAGCACCAGAAGAATAATGATGATGATTAATAACTTGCTGTTGCCTGAATTTTTGTCTTCAGAGGCACTGCTTTCCTTTTCATCTGCCATGAGTCCAAAAACTCCTTTTCCGATGATCTGTTAAACGAAATGATCCAATAATCTGCCGCCATGAACCCTGAATTGTTCCTGGGCACTCTGATAACCCTTTGATTCATGACAACCATCGGCGGTGGGCAGGTATTCTGAAGATTGTTCCGATGTATCGGCCTCTTTCTGGCTACCCACATCCACTGACATTTGCCCCAGAGTCAGTGATTCACTATTAAGAGCTTCCCGCAGGCGATCGCCATGAAGCAGCAACAAGTCTCTGGCTGCCGGTGTTGCCGTTATCGCCTGAAGGCTGACAGCGTCTCTATCAACGCTCACAGTCAGCGTTACCCGGCCTAATTCCGGTGGGTCTAAGCGAAACTCCATTTTCTGCTCACCCTGCTTAATCATCTGGACCACTGTCTGCCCAAACGGTCGCTGGGCTAGTTCAGGTTGCAGGAAAGGTTGTTTAACTAGAGGTGACTGAGCGGCTGATGATGGCTCAGTCATCTGAATTGAAACAGAATGTTGTGGCGCCTGATGAGCAATGGCCGTTATTGACTCAGATTGTTGCATCAATACAGGCACTGTTTTTAGAGTGGCCTTTCGCTCCATTTCAAGATTGAACAGAGGCTGCGGAGCTGGAATTTCTTTTATTCCATTGTGATTTTTTATCTCCGGCACTTTGGCTTCTGCCAGGATTTGATCCGGTTTTAATGTGACTTCCGGCCTGAGCTTTTCTGTTTGGTGATTTACCTCCAACACCTGATTAACATCCGTTAATGGTCTTTGAGCCTGAGTCGCCCTCTGGGTGATAACCGGAGTCAAAGAGACCTCTGATGCCCGGGTTCGGACAGGCAGCTGGAGTTTTGCAGCCTTTATGGGCATTGACACATTTGAATCGGGTCGTTCAGTTACCCCTTCTGTTAAAGAGGTATTTTTTATCTCCACAGTGGCCTGTTCAGGTTTTTTCTCGCTTGTCACTATTGGCAAGTGTGTAACGGGAAAATGCTTTGTCCGTTCTGAAGCCCCCGGGCTTGCCAAAAGCACATCTGATTTTGCCTGCCAATTAACAGGCAACAATTGTGGAGATAAAAGCTCCGGAGATAAAAGCTCTGGAGAGACTAACTCTGTGGCTGCAGATTCTATTGAGGAAAACTGTTGAAGAATGGTGTCAAACGTCAACTCTGAAGAGGTTGTAGCTGCCTGAGCAGCCGCCATGACCTGCGGTTGGGCACCCTCAACCGACGGCACCGAACCGGACAAAGATAACAACGAAAAAACTGGCAGTCCCTGATTTTCCATTCAAACCGCCCCGTTACTGGATAGTTGCCATCGCAGCTTGAGGTGTGGAAATATAAGTCCAGGCTTCCTGAATTTCTTTTAACAGCCCCATCACTTCACTGATAGCGGACACATCATTACCTGTATTGGCATCTGTTAAACGTCTAATACAATAGAGATATAACGATTGAAGATTGTCGGCTAAGTCACCGCCTTTTTGAAAATCCAGTGACTGTTCCAGTACCAGCAGAATTTCGATGGCAAGGGAGAGTCGATCCGACTTGTTGGTAAAATCTTTTCGCTCAATGTAGTGGCTTGCCTTAGCCAGATTGTCCATCAGTTTAGTAAACAACACACCCACCAGCTGAACAGAATCAGACGCTTCTACACCTGCTTTTTCCTGTTGTTTATAAGCACCCAGACCTTTTTGCTTCATGACCCCTCCATGATCAGGAATTATTGTTATTCAGACTATTCAGACTGCTGGTGATCCAATCACTGGTTCCACTCAGTGATGCCAGAATACTTTCCATCGTCAGGAACTGATTCTGGTAATAACTGCGGGTTCGTTCCAGTCTCAACTCCAGTGCGGCACGATCATCTTCAATATCACTCAAGCCTTCATTAATCCTGTCTTCCCGACTGTCAAGCGTTCCGCTACTTTCAAGGTGAGGTGTGAGAACGGCTGCCAGTTGACTCATTAAGCCATCTTCACCGGCCAGCACTTCTGCCAATTCATCAAAGTTGTTAGCCAGAGCTTCATCCAGACTATCGGAATCCAGATTTAACGAGCCGTCTTCGGTGGTTGTCAGCCCCAATTGCCCGAGCGTTCTGAATGTGTCACCGTCTTCACCGTATAAAGAGCTGATGACACTTCTCAACTGTCCCTCAATAGCCCGGGCCTGGGCATCACCATTAAGAGGCCCCGCTGTAATACCGTTGAAATCCGTCAGGTTATCAAGGGTAGACTTAACATTGTTCCAGGCATCCACAAACCCCTGCATAGACTCTTTCAGGCTGTCTTTGTCTATGGAAATATTTACGGTTACCGGATCTGTGCTGACGGCTTTCAAATCAAGCGTGACGCCATCAATAAGATTTTCGAGCTGGTTATCTTCGGAAGTAATAGTGATGGCAGAGGCCCCTGAACCAAACCGTATGCTGGCATCGACTGCCACCTGCAAGTCGGTAAAGGATCCCAGAGTTTCTGATCCACCGGAAAGGCCACTGAAATCACTCGTTATGGTGTTTGCTGCGCCAGATTTCTCGCTAGTCAGCATAAGACGTTGCTGACCGCTTTCATTGATAATTGTTGCCTGCACTCCGGAGTTATCAGCAGCATTGTTTATGGCATCACGTACATCAGTCAGGCTCTCTGTTCCCGGTTCGATAACAACAGAGAAGCTTTCACCGTTAACCGAGAGGTTGACCGTTCCGGAACCAACGGTGGCATCTGAAGCAATAGATGTGGATACCGTCTGATGGCGGGTGGCCAGCTGATCCACATAAAACTGATAACTGCCTGCCCCGGCGCTGCTGGAAACAGTTGCACTCAGAACTGACTCATTACTGATGCTGACTGCCCTGGGACTGAATTTACTGATGCTGTTCAGGCTTTCTATCTGGGTATTAAAATCATCCAGAGCAGACTTTAGCGTCCCAACAGCAGAGAGTTCCACGTTAAAGGCCTCCTCTCTGCGGGCATAACGGCTTTCGGTCGGAGCACGCTCAGCCTCCACCAAAGCGTTCACCATGGAGCTCACATCGAGTCCCGAGAAAATGCCATTCAAACTGAACATAATCAGCCTCTGATTAATGCCTGCTTTTATTCAGTCGGCACTGCTTTGAGAAACATAACCGAATAACAGACAGCTCTATAAAAAAATGGGAGCTGGTTAGCTCCCACAAAGACGATCAGCATTAAAGCTGACTGAATTTTACAAACTGTCCTGAAGCGATTATCGCAGCAGAGACAGAATGTTCTGAGGTATAGCGTTAGCCTGAGCCAACACAGCAGTACCGGCCTGTTGCATGACCTGATACTTACTCAGATTCGCTGTTTCTGCAGCAAAATCAGTATCCACGATACGGCTTCTGGAAGCACTCAGGTTTTCACGGATATTTGAAAGGTTATTGACGGTAGTGGTCAGTCGGTTTTGGGATGCACCAAGACTGGCCCGAACAGCGTCGTAGGCGGCAATATCGACATCCAATGCACCCACTGCCGTTTGAGCTGTGGCGGCATCGGTAAAGGTAACAGCCGTCAGCGCAACGGCAGTAAAATTGAGGTCTATGTTATTGGTGGTAGCATCGGTATAGTCAACGGCAATTTCGACAGTACCTGCACCAAGAACGGTTGTCCCGTTAAACTCAGTCGTTGAGGCAATACGGGTAATCTCAGCCAGTTGAGCATCGTATTCGGCTTGCAGGGCAGTCACATCAGCAGCCTCATAGGTACCACTTGATGCCTGCAAAGCCAGATCCCTCATACGCAGCAAAGAGTTAGTGATCTCGCTCATAGCACCTTCAGCAGTCTGTGCCATGGAGATGCCATCGTTGGCATTTCGGATAGCGACACCCAGTCCACCAATTTGTGCAGCCATTTTATTCGCAATCTGCAAACCGGCGGCATCATCCTTAGCACTGTTAATACGCATACCAGAAGACAGACGCTGCATGGCGGTCTGAAGACCCGTCTCAGTCTTACCCAAATTACGCTGGGCATTCTGAGAGAAGATATTGGTATTTACGGTCATTGCCATTTTACTAATTCCCTATTCAGGTTTAATCGCTTGATTACTTCAACGTACTGCCTGTTGATAAGTACCACTCGGAAGGGATTCTGAATTTCTTAAATAGAGCTGCCGTTTTTTTTAATTAATCGCGTAAGGAGAATATTTAACAAAATTTGTCATTTCTTTAAGTCGTTTTTAAAGTAAAAAAATGTTTTTATATATTTATAACGCATTTATTTTTATCCAGAGGAAACCCCATGACACCGGAAGTTGTGGCAGACCTTTTTCGTGATGCGCTGACCCTCATTGTTCTGATGGTCTCGGTAATTGTGATGCCCGGACTGCTGGTTGGCCTTGTGGTCAGCACACTGCAGGCAGCGACTCAAATCAATGAACAAACCCTCAGTTTCCTGCCCCGTTTGCTGGCGACACTGGTCACTATAGGCCTCACTGGCCCCTGGCTGATTCAGGAATTTATGGATCTGTTTCTCCGGTTGTATGAATTTATCCCGGAGATGCTGGCCTGATGGGGACCTTTACCTTCTCTGAGGTGGTAGGCTTGATCGGTCAGTATCTCTGGCCATTTTTTCGTATCGGTGCACTCTTTCTGGCGATGCCCATTATCAGTAGCCAGGTAGTAGCACCCAGAATCCGGGTTATTCTGGCGATGGGCATCACTATTATTGTTGCCCCTATGTTACCTGCGGTGCCCGCTGTTGAACCATTATCGGGTGCAGCCCTTTTGATCACTGCACAACAGCTGGCTGTCGGGCTTTTAATGGCGATGGTACTGCAAATCTATTTCGCTATTTTCACCTCCGCCGGTCAGATGCTCTCCCTGCAGATGGGTCTGGGTATGGCGGTCATGTTCGATCCGATGAATGGCGCCCAGATTCCGGTTATCAGCCAGGTATTCCAGCTACTGAGTTTCCTGATGTTTCTGGCGGTTGATGGGCATCTGGTCGTCATTTCTATTGTTGTAGAGAGCTTTAATACCATTCCCATTGCACCCTTTTCTGTCAGTCAACTGGATATTCACCAAATGCCCGCCATGGGCGGCTGGATGTTTGCCAGCGCACTATTGATGGTTCTACCTGCCATTGTTGCCTTATTAATTGTCACTTTCACCTTTGGTGTCATGAACCGCTCAGCTCCGCAATTCAATATTTTCAGTCTGGGTTTTCCTCTGACCATGCTGGCAGGCATATTTATTCTGATGCTGATCAGTTCGACCCTGAACGGTGTCTTCACGCGATTGACTCAGACCGTTCTGGCAATTCTACGATCTCTGGTTCTTTAGGTATTTCAAGATGGCAGAAGAAGGACAGACCGGGGAACGCTCAGAAGAACCCTCAGAACGAAAACTTCAAAAGAGCCGTGACGAAGGTCAGGTCCCCCGATCCCGGGAACTGGTCACCTTTGCCCTACTGGCTTCAACTCTGGCCGCTTTCTGGCTCAGTGGTGGGCTCATTCGTGACCAGCTGTTTCAGGTTATGCACAAAAGCTTCAGGTTTGAAAGAGACGCATTGCGTCAGGAAAGCTGGCTAACGGAGCACCTGATCATCAGCATAACTCAGGGCTTCTCCGGCCTGCTGCCCTTTATGTTGATTGTCATTCTGGCTTCAATAGCCGCTTCAGCGGCTTTAGGAGGCTGGATATTCTCAAATAAACAGATACGACCCAAGGCTGAACGCATCAGTTTCTTCAAAGGCATTAAACGCATGTTTTCTGCCAACTCCATGATTGAGTTGCTAAAGTCCATTGCCAAAATCTCGCTGCTGGCTTTTTCTCTCTGGCTCATTAATCAGTGGTTCTTTCGGGATGTACTCTGGTTGAACCGGCTGCCGCTCGTTCATGCAGTGTCAGAGGGGCTGAGCCATCTGGCCATGGCCATCACAATTCTGGTCAGCGCCCTGCTGCTGATCTGTTTTATCGATGTGCCTTTTCAAAGATGGAACCACATGAAAAAACTGCGCATGACACACAAGGAAATGCGTGATGAAATGAAGGAGTCTGAAGGTCAGCCAGAACTTCGTTCAAAACTGCGAGAGAAGCAACAGGAAATTGCTGGCCGCAGAATGATGCAGGCCGTTCCTTCAGCAGATGTAATAATCACCAACCCAACTCACTTTGCTGTAGCTCTGAAGTATGATCTGGATAAGGCCAGAGCCCCTTATGTCGTGGCAAAAGGAGTTGACCGGGTAGCCCTGCGCATCTGTGCTGTAGCGCGGGAATATAATAAACCGGTGGTACAGTCTCCGACGTTAACCCGGGTGATTTATCATACGACACAGTTGAATCAGGAAATAGCCGACGACCTGTTTTTGGCCGTTGCTCAAATTTTGGCTTACGTCCATCATCTGAATGACTTTCAGGCCGGACGCAGAGGCAAGGCACCCGATTTACCAATACCGGAAATCCCCAGTGCCTTCCGGGAAAAATGGGATAAAAAGAGACAATGATCAAGGAAGCTCAACGTCTGCTATACATGATGTCGCCCAAAAGCGGCAACCTGAATATCGGGATTCCGCTGATCGTTCTGATGACGCTCGGTATGGTTACACTGCCCATGCCGCCTTTTATGCTGGATGTATTCTTTACCTTCAACATCGCATTGTCGCTGCTTATCCTTTTGGTCAGTATCTACACACTTCGGCCTCTTGAATTTGCCGTGTTTCCAACCATCCTGCTGGTTTCCACTTTATTGCGCCTCGCCCTGAACGTGGCATCGACCCGGGTCGTTCTCCTCAATGGACACACCGGCAATGGCGCTGCCGGAAAGGTGATTCAATCCTTTGGTGAGGTCGTTATTGGCAACAGTTACGTCGTCGGACTGGTGGTGTTCTTTATTCTGGTGATTATCAACTTTGTCGTGGTCACTAAAGGCGCTGGTCGTATTTCTGAAGTGACCGCCCGCTTTACTCTCGATGCTCTGCCAGGCAAGCAGATGTCCATCGATGCAGACCTCAATGCCGGCGTTATTGATCAGCAGGAAGCGCACGACCGGCGGGAAAGTGTACGTCGGGAGGCAGACTTCTACGGCTCAATGGACGGTGCCAGCAAGTTTGTCCGGGGCGATGCTGTGGCCGGTCTGCTTATTCTTGCCATCAATATCATTGGTGGAATGCTGATAGGCACCATTGGTCAGGGGTTATCCGCCGGGGAAGCCTTTGCTGTTTATTCTCTTCTGACGATTGGTGATGGCCTGGTGGCTCAGATTCCTTCGCTGCTTCTGTCCACCTCTGCGGCTATCATGGTGACCCGTGTTTCTGAATCTGCAGATGTGGGGCATCAGGTTTCCGAGCAGATGTTTTCTTCTCCAAAAGCTTTGGGCCTTACTGCCATGATTTTAATGGTGATAGGTATTGTTCCCGGTATGCCCCATGTGCCCTTTCTCAGCCTGGGCTTAATTGTGGCTTTTCTGGCCTGGTGGACCAGCAAAAGTCAGAAGGATGATCCCGAATCCAGCCCGACTCAGGCCAATACAGAAGATGTTGGTGAATCTACACCCTGGTCATGGGGAGATATTCCCCCGGTAGATACCCTGGGGCTTGAGCTGGGATATAAACTCATTCCTCTGGCAGATGAAAAACAGGGTGCACAATTACTCACTCAACTTAAAGGCATTCGTAAAACCCAATCCCGGGAGCTGGGCTTTCTGATTCCCAGTGTGCACGTGAAAGATAACCTGAACCTGAAACCAGACAGCTACAACATCTTGCTCAAGGGTGTCATTGTCGCCGAAGGACAGATTGAGCCTATGCGTTTATTGGCGATCAATCCCGGTGAAGTGTTTGGTGAGATAAATGGTATTGCCACTTCAGAGCCTGCTTACGGACTGGAAGCACTCTGGATTGAAACTTCCGAGCGGGAACATGCTGTTGGACTTGGTTACACGGTAGTCGACGCTGCGACAGTTATTGCTACACACCTTAATAAAATTATTGATGAACACGCCAGTGAGCTGCTTGGGCATGATGAGGTGGTGCAACTGCTGGATAAGCTGACGCACTATTCCCCGAAACTGGCTGAAGATCTTATTCCCAAGAAACTATCCATGAGTGTGTTTTCCCGGATACTCAGAGATTTGCTGACCGAAGATGTCTCTGTCAGCGATATTCAAACCATCGCCAGCACCCTGCTGGAATCGTCTGAACGGATTACAGAACCACACTTGCTGACCTCTGAAGTTCGTATTGCCCTGCGGCGCAGCATTATTCAGAACCTGGTAGGTAACACCTCTGAAATACCGGTTGTCACCATGAGCTCAGAGCTGGAACAGATCATTATGCAAAGTTACCAACAGGCCCGACAGAGTAACGACTTTTCCCCTGACACACTGCCACTTGAACCACGAATTGCGGAGCAACTGCAGGTTCAAATGCCAGAAGTTTCTGCCAACCTTGCTGCTGAAGGAAAAGTGCCTGTTATGCTGGTCAATGCATCACTTCGCCCGGCCATGGCCAGATATGCCCGCTTATGTACCGAGGGCATGCATGTGTTGTCGTTTAATGAAATCCCTGAAAATAAAGAAGTCATTGTGGTAGGCAAGATTGGCTGATTGTCTTTATCAGCTAATAGCGGTATGTTTTTTAATAACAAGAATTATCTGGTGATAAGCCAGTTATATGGAATTTCCCATGGAACGGAAATCTTTATCAGACAATACCAAATCCAGCCTATCGGGTGAAACAAAGACTCGCCGTATTCACCCGCCTTCAAAATTCAAGGATCTGACAACTTATGATCTGACAAACCCGGATTATAAGATTCATGACCTTTTGCCAACCCTTGAACTGATCTACCGGCGATTCTCCCAATTATTTCGTCACAGTCTCACTGCTGTTTTTCGTCGACCGGTAGATGTTCATTTTGAATCTGTAGATTCCCTGCAAATCGGTGATTATCTGCATCAGGAAGATATACCTGATGTGCAGTATATCTACCGCTCTACAACACTGAAGTGTGCTGGTTTCATGGCCATAGAGACACCGCTTTTATATTCTCTTGTGGACATTTTTTTCAGTGGTACCGGCGAGTTTCACGAAAGCCATGAAGAGGAGCTGACTAACGCCGAGATTCGCATCATGGAACGCCTGCTAAAATCTGCAGCGGATGATCAGACCGAAGCCTGGAGTAGTATTCTTTCTTTCAAAATACGCCTTGCTGAAAATCATAACCGCCCCATTTCCACCGTTTTTCGCTCGGATACCGAGATTATCCTGTTGAGTCGCTTCACTATTTCCCTGGGCTCCACGGAAAGCCCATTTCATATCATCATGCCTTATCAGGCTCTGGAACCGGTTAGAGAAAAGCTGCAGGCCTTTAAATTCACTGAACAGGACCCCACCTGGCAACGTAACATGATGGCCGGGGTTATGCAGGCGCCTTTGGAAGTCTCTGCCCGATTATGCGAGTTGAAGCTGAGCCTTCGCGATGTGCTAAGGCTGAAAGCCGGACAGATCATTCAGGCAGATATTCCCAGCAGTGTCACGGTCAAGTTCGCAGGCATTCCAGCTTACCGTGCTGACGTCTGCACTGTGAATAATATGCTGGCCATGAAAATTCTTAAATCTCTGTATTCAAAAGAGACAGACTAAAGTCTGACCGAGGAAGAGACGTTTATGAGTAATGAAGAAAATGAAAACGAGCAGGAAATGGCCTCGCCACAACCTGCAGAAGATGGTGTCAGTCTTCAGGACAGTCTGGAATCAGAAACCACCTCCAGAGAGTTAGAAGATACCAACAACCTGCCGCAGTCAGTCAGTGACTTGGGCATGATTCTTGACATTCCGGTGACACTGTCTCTGGAACTGGGCAGCACAGAAATAAACATTGGTGAGCTAATGCACCTTAATAAAGGCTCAATTGTTGAGCTGGAAAAAGAAGCCTCCGAGCCTCTGGAAGTGAAAGTCAATGGCACTCTGGTAGCCTACGCCGAAGTTGTGGTGATCAACGACAAGTACGGCATTCGCCTGCTGGATGTAATCAGCGAATCAGAACGTCTGAAAAAACTGGCCTGATCTGTACTTATGAGGTCGCTGATCTATGCCCTTTGTGGCCTGACTTTGCTCCTGACTTCGTCACCCATCTGGGCGCAGGAAGGCTTTCCATTAATGACAGTCACCAGTAATGGTGATTCTCAGGAATACAGCGCCAGTCTTCAGATTCTGATTCTGATGACGGCACTGAGCTTTATTCCTGCTGCACTGTTAATGATGACGTCTTTTACCCGGATTATTATTGTTCTGGCAATTCTGCGTCAGGCTCTGGGCTTACAACAGACACCGCCCACTCAAGTTTTATTGGGTATAGCACTGGCACTGACCCTGATTATAATGCAACCATTATTTGGGGTTGTTTATGCCCAAGCGGTTGAACCTTATCTGGATGACCATTTAACACTGATGGAGGCTTTAAAACAGGCAGGCATTCCAGTCAAAGATTTTATGCTGCGCCAGACCAGAGATACGGATCTGGAATTGTTTTATCAAATTGCCGATACCACTCCACCGATAAATGTTGCAGATACGCCTTTCTCCATCGCCATTCCCGCTTTTGTGACCAGTGAATTGAAAACTGCTTTTCAAATTGGCTTTGTTATCTACATTCCCTTTCTGGTGATTGATCTTGTCGTTGCCAGTGTTCTGATGGCCATGGGCATGATTATGCTGTCGCCCCAGATGATTTCGCTGCCTTTCAAATTGATGCTGTTTGTTCTGGTAGACGGCTGGGCCATGATTATGGGTACCCTGGCATCAAGCTTCTTTTAGCAGTTCATTTTCTATCATTCGGGCTTTATCACGAATAAAGCGAACCTGGGCATAGAGTTTGAGAATTTCTCTGTGAGACTGTTCTGCCTGCTGCTGTTCAAAGGAAGACCACTCGGGAACAGGAAGTTGTTTTAAATCATTGCCATGAATAAACGGTACCTGACTTTCTGTACAAATACTATCAAGCAATATCTTGCCAGTTTGTGAACGCAGGAACCGAAATAAAACAATAGAACTATTGAGATAAGTATTTTGCTTTAGTCGTAAAATAACAAAGGACTGATTAGCCACCCAGTTTAATCCACAGACATCGGGTACGATGGCGATTCGCCCCGCCTGTCCCTTAATGACCACAAGAACATCTCCTGGTCTCAGTAATTGTTGTTTTGCTCGTTTCAGCCCTTTTTCATCAACATGAATTTCTTTTTCAGGGTGCTCAACCTCTCCAGCCTCATTAATGTCATTGGCTGTCACTTCCAGAAAGGTCTGTTTTTCCAGATTATTATCACGTAGAGCCTGAGCTCTTATGATATCAACCAATGACTCTAAATGAGTGGCAGCGACGGGCTTGCCGAGTAAATCAATGCGTCGGGTGTCAGCACAATAATGTCCGGGATCGAGAATAACACTGCCCTGAATGAGCTGCCTTTTATCCACTTTTTTTGAGAAACGGGGGCTAGCCGTTTCCTCATTCATTTGTTCCAGAATGACATCGACATTATTCAGCTGAATTCTGGCTGCTCCTTTTTTGCGCACAGGAGTCGCTTTAAAATAATCACTGCTGGCGTCTATCAAATGCATATTGTTAGTAACTTGTCGTTTTGCTACAAGCACGTAGAGTGGTGTGGCCCGCCCGGGTAGCAGTCCTTTAGGCAGTTTAATAATAGCGTGCAGCCTGTTCTGTTTTAATAACCAGCGGCGAAAGGCAATATGATGCTCGGTATTTTTCTGAAGAAATCCTCCTGACACAGCAATAACAACCTGCTCTGAACAGCGCCAGAACATATGACGGATAAAAAGCATTTCTTCATTACGAACCCGGGTATCCAGCCGTTGGAAAATATCTCTGACTTCATTCACTTTGTAACGGCGGTCTGCTGTAAGAAGGCCTACCCCATGATCAAACTTTTGCAGTTGGCCCGATTCAAAAAAAGCAGGCTCAAGTACCGGATGCCCCTGCGCAATATGAATATCCGGATTAATCAGAACACTCAGAGCATCCAACTTACTGATAGAGGACTGCTCAGAATAAACCTGACCGGTAAGCGCAAGATCCGCTCCCAAAATAAAGCTATCGACATTGGGCAGATAACAACTGCCCCCTGATCCTGACAACGCTTGCAGCAAACCGCCAATGGCTTCGGGCAATGCAAAGGAGTGTGGTCTGAATCGATGATGTAAGGCCAGAGGAATCTCATTGTATTTCAGTAAATTATGCCTCTTTGCGGTCATCACTGAGTGGCAGGCTCGGGTAATTTCATCGACTGGGATCTGTTCAGGTAATTCATCTCCCTGTTGCCAGGCTATTTGCCAGATACGTTGATCCCTATTGGCAAAAGTCTCTGGTACTTTTCTCTGCCCGATTTCTCTGAACAGCTGCTCGAGTTCAGAATGTTTGTCTGGCAACTCCCGCTCGGGCAAAAACTCCAGTTCCGACAACCTTGCCCAGGCAAACAGCTGGCCAAGCAAAATCAGGTAAGCCTGGTACCAGTTTTTACTCTGTAACGTACCCGGAACAAGGGCATTAACGATGTCGCGGCTCATAAAATCATTCTCTGAAAGGGTTAATTTAATGGTTACTGACTAAATCATCTGCTGATTAATTAATTTTTTGATAAATCACCTAATCAGACGCTGATTAATGTATTCAGAAAAAAATTAGTGATGAATTCGAACCTTCCCAGTGCTGATCACTTCTGCATGGACAATTTTTCCGGAAGACCGGTTTCTTACCCGTATTGTTTCGTGTATTTCGCCATCATCCAGAGATGCCCCAGACATAGAAACCTCTAATCCATTACCGCCGGCAATAATCTGAACAATTTCCCCCTTGCGAATCACATAGTCTTTTTCAAGCATATTGGCTGAAATCAGTTTCTG
>NZ_JAHHPS010000483.1:0-1720 GCF_024606275.1 Endozoicomonas sp. SESOKO4
GAACAGGATCATTCGCAGAGGGCAACGGCTGGTACATTACCTGAGCAGCCTGGCCCGAGGCGGGAAAGACGACGCTGACACGGATACAGCGAAGAGTAAGCAGCAAGGGGTGGTAAGCCTGAACGACACAGAGCTGAACCAACACTACCAGCGTCTGGTACAGGACATCAGTGCCCTGTCAGGCCATCGAACTGGTGAGAGTCCGTCGTTTATGCCATCGGCAACCCAGAGAGTGATACAGAATCTGACGAATCCACAACCTTTGACGACGATGGGTCAGGGCTGATTCCATAAGGAATCTGACGGAACTCCATACTACACTGTCTGTTACGTTTATTGCACATTTAAAGCCCTCTGATCACGCCGGTGAAAGGGCAAGTATCGCAATCCCCCGGGAAACCATGTAGGTCAATCTATCAGGTGTTATCATGCGAGACTTCCGTGTACCCAAGAATATGCATGTCAGCATTGTCGATCCCATTGAAGGTTGGGAGTTTGGTTGTCTGACAATATGGGCCAAGGTGAACCCGGACTACGTACTCCATGTATGGGCTCCCGAACGTTTGGCATACAAAAAAATACTATATTCGCTGCTGATGTCCGAGATAAACAAAAATGCTATTGAGAAAGATTCTCCAGATGATGATATAGCGAAGTTGAAAGATCGCACCTGGAAAATAATTGATGATTTTATGGGTAAAAGCCCAAACGTAGAACAATTGAATATAATGAGTTCCAGTTTTTCAGATAATGTAAAGCAGTCGTTTGCCATACAATGGGATAAAACCAGTGAATTGTTAAATAAAATTGAAACATCCATTGTCGATGCTGTCGTTCATAGAGACGAGATTGATTTCAAACCAATAGAGATTCAATATATTAAATACAGCTTAGGCTTTACTGACTCTTTAATAACCGAAAGATTTATAGGAATTTATCATGCTTTCAATTTTGGAGGGGCATATATTGATAAAGGACTACTACCCGAAATGGAGAGCAAGGCCTTTCTAAAAAGGAGTAGTTCGGGCGAGTCTATATCAGAAATAGGAGTAAGTGATGAAAACAAAAAACGTCTCGAAAGAGCTAAGATACGTGCTCTTTTTGAAAAAATGTTTTCAGATGGAATGATTCCAGATCCCAGCCCTTATTTTGAGACATACGATACAAACCTGCCAGAAGAACAAACCAGTCAGATTAAAGATATCGTAAAAAAAACCAGTATTGGTGATCTATTCCAAAGACTAGGGGAATATCAACTAACACATCATACCCGCAATACATTAATGTTCGGAATGAAAATAAATTCATTAGGTAATTTTGTAGACAGTACTCTTGATCATGCAAACCAGCCATTTATCCTACTAACTCTCAAAAGAAACCCTCTGATCAAAATATCACTTGATGAAATCACATTTCTTCATGATGCTGTAGAAGGCTTAAAAAAATCTGCAATAAGTGAGGAAGAACTCATACCAAAGATAAAGGAGAAACTACGTCAATTCTATCAAATAAATAAAACGGATGTCTCCAGCAGTAACATTAATGAAGTTGCAATGATGTCAGCAAAGTTTTCATATCATAACGAGGAGACTGACCAGCGGATTATCAATAAAATAGGTTATAACGCTTTTGAAAGATTGAAAAATACCCAATTAAAAAGAAAATATAAAATCATTCCATTTGTTAAATTCTCAGCAAACAATCCCTTCTACAACAGAAG
>NZ_JAHHPS010000484.1:0-1435 GCF_024606275.1 Endozoicomonas sp. SESOKO4
GGCCAGGCTGCTCAGGTAATGTACCAGCCGTTGCCCTCTGCGAATGATCCTGTTCAGAAAGCTCAGGGCTTCGTGGTTTCCATCGGCACTGTCACTCTCGGCCAATGCACTATCGTTGCTGTTGATCAAAGCTGTGGGGCTCAGGCTGACTTGTCCGCCTTTAAAGTGCAGGCTGGCCAGCACGTCCGGTTTGATCAGTGCCAGGGTCTGGTTAGTGTCGGTATTGATGATCCTGACGCTCTGGCTCCTCAGGGGCAGGGAGCCGTTGCTGAGTGTGAGGTTGCTGCCGCTGCTCTGCTCCTGCGGGTCACACTGGTTAAACCCTACCTGTTTCGCAGTCAGGTCAGTAAAGAACAGTGCGGTGCTGTTATCACCCGTCAGTCGTCGTAAATCCGCTTTCGACCCGGACGACAGGAGGACATAATGCTTGCCATAATCGTCTACTGTCCGGGCTGGCCTGCACGCCCGCAGGTCATAGACGTCATTGCCAGGACCACCGATCAGGGGGCGGGTCCAGTCGACGAAGGCTTGCCACAGGCTGCTGTTGCCGGGTGCTTCCAGCTTTCGGTTGTCACACCGATCGCTCCGTGTCCAGTTTGCCAGTACCTCGGGGCGTGCGGCTGCGTTTCCCGACGTCCCCAGCAGCAGCAGGTCATTACCGCCCCGCCCCAGAATGGACCATTGTCGGGCATGGGCGCCCACGTACAGGATGTTGTTACGGTCATTGCCCCAGAGTCTTAATGTCCTGTTGCCCATGGCCGACGAGCTGATCACGGCGGGTATAAACGGCCATGGACGGTAATGGCTGCCGGGTTTCGGTCCGCTCACCTGAACACTGCCTGGTTCCCAGCCCCACTGGTTTGTGCCAGTAATAAACACTTGTCGTCTGGATTGTATGGGGTTTAATGGCTCCAGCGTCAGTTTAATCCCGTCCATAGCCCGGTGTGTGACGATTTTTACTGGCCGGTCTTGCGCTTGCCGGATGTACAGGGGGTTGCTGGCGTTGGCGTGGATGAATCGAAGGCGGTTCTTCCGGTTTCCTGCCGTTAATGGAAATACCACCCCCTGGCCAGAGCGCATCACCCTTGCTGCCAGATCGGATAAGGTCAGCTGAAGGTCATTGAACACCAGGGTCGTTGGTTGCGGGAACCGGTCGTGCTGTTTGGGCCAGACCCCCTGGATCACGATCCCGGCGTTGCCTCCCTCAAAGCGGTGAGACAGGACCAGGTTCTGACCCCGGCGACCGGCCTGGTAAAGGAAGGCCGGTACTTTCAATTCAATGCGGGTCTGTGCCTGGTTTTTAACGTCGGTTTGTTCTTCAGCAAGGCCGGGATGGAGGATGACCCGGGAAAAAAACGACAAGTCACTCTTATTAATCTGAATCACATCCGAACCGCCCTGGCCCTCCACCATGACCCCAAACTGTCGGCGGGAG
>NZ_JAHHPS010000485.1:0-1040 GCF_024606275.1 Endozoicomonas sp. SESOKO4
AAAGAAGGCATCATATTGTCTTGTCAGCCGATCAGGCCGAGGAACTGGCTGTGACACTGGAGGGGGTCAGCCAATGGGCCAATGGCCATGAGGTCGCCATGCTGTCTCACAAAGGCACCGGCTACGGTAAAAGTACACTGTTACTGGCGTTGACGGATCACGCTTCTGCGCAATTGGGCTCTGACACGCACCGTTCGGTCATTGTTATGGCTCCCAAAACGAACCAGGCAGAATTGGACAAAGGGTTGCGTGAGTATTATGCCCGCAAGGGGCAGAACTATTGTCTATTGAACCTTGAGACCTGCTTTGCAGCACCCGCTGAGTTATCCGTTGCCAGGTTGTTGAGATTGCTCTGCCTGGATGCCAGCAGCGCCATATTCAGGTTCCATTCCTGACAACGCCTGATGTACTCATGAGGTTGACTCACCTGTTCAAAGGCGGCAAAGTCCAGGTCCACCAGCTCATGCTGAAGTATCTCAAGCTGCTGACCAATAAGACTGCTTTGCTCAAGATCAATATCCACCAGCATCAATTGGGACATGCGCTTGATAAAGCCGTCAACATCACGACCACCGGGCGCCAGCCCCCTCTCAAAGTTACGAATAGCATGATCCAGCAGCTCGCCATCTGAAAAGCCCTGCAAATCCTCTTCAGAAGCATCGCGAATGTAGCTGACCAAACTTTTTTCCAGAGCTTTTTTCAACTGAAGTGTACGAACACAGTGCTTTCTGTTGTTAACGATGACCTTTTCAAAATTTCTCAGAACCGACTGCCTGTTGATTTTTAACGTTTTCCCATCAGGCATCCCGCGGGGCCCGAGAGTTTGCAACTCGCAACCGGAGTAGACCGAGAGGTTTTTAAAGACCTGTCCCTGAAAAGCATCTTGCTCTCCTTCAAGCGTTTTAATGATGCTTTCAGTAGCACTATGAGCACTATCATCCAACAGCTCTCTCTTCGCTTTCAGAAACGCTTGACCGACGTGGCCAAAACTGGCATTGACAGTAAAGGGCGAAAACTGTTCTGGATGAAAGGTTTCCTGG
>NZ_JAHHPS010000486.1:0-1955 GCF_024606275.1 Endozoicomonas sp. SESOKO4
TTCTTACCCTGCTCTTTTTCCTGCACCATGCGACGCACCAGAGCTTCTGTCTGGCGAACAGAGAGCCCCTTAGCCACGACGGTTCTTGCGGCTTCCAGCTGTTCCATATCAGACAGTGGCAGTAGAGCGCGGGCGTGCCCCATTTCCAGGTCACCGTATTCCAGCATTTTTTTTACGTCAGAACTCAACGACATAAGACGTAAGATATTGGCTACTGCTGCTCTGGATTTACCCACGGCCTCAGCCACTTCCTGCTGAGTCAGTTCAAACTCTTTCTGCAGGCGTGAAAGCGCAATGGCTTCTTCAATAGGGTTAAGATCTTCCCGCTGAATGTTCTCGATCAGTGCCATCGCTATAGCCGCTTCGTCAGGAACATCCCGGACCAGGGCAGGCACTTCAGCCAGGCCGGCAAGCTGTGCAGCTCTCCAGCGACGTTCTCCGGCAATGATCTCATAACGATTATGAGACAACGGGCGAACCACAATGGGTTGCATGATGCCCTGGGCCTTGATACTTTCAGCCAGTTCTTCCAGAGCATCCGGATGCATATCCCGACGCGGCTGATATTTTCCACGCACCACAAACTCGACAGGAATCTCTTTCAGCTCCTTGTCCTGAAAGGTTTCGCCTTCAGACGTTTCTGTCAGGTTGGTTAATTCATCGGAAACGGATGAAGAGAGGTTAGCGCCTCCCATCAGCGCACTTAAATTGGTGCCAAGACGTTTTTTAGCCATCAGGTTCCTGTCTTCCTTTCAGTCTTGAGCCCCTTGTTAAGAGCCTCTTGTCTGCGAACCAGCTCACCCGCCAGTGCCAGGTAAGCAACCGCTCCTCTGGAGGTTCGGTCATAAGCCAGTACCGGCTTACCATGGCTTGGAGCCTCTGCCAGACGCACATTCCGTGGGATAACGGTACGATAAACCTGATCGCCAAAATGGCCAATCAACTGTCTGGAGACTTCGTTGGTCAAACCCATTCGGGGGTCGTACATGGTTCTGAGCAGACCCTCAATGTGCAGCTTCGGATTAACGGTCTGTCTGATACCGGTAATGGTTTCCATCAGAGCGGTTAAGCCTTCCAGAGCATAATACTCACACTGCATGGGTATTATGACGCCTTCTGCAGCAGTCAGAGCATTCAGCGTCAGCATATTAAGCGACGGAGGGCAATCAATCAGAATAAAGTCGTAGCGATCACTAACAGCAGAAAGTGCATTTCTCAGCCGCGTCTCTCTGGCCTCCATTGACATGAGTTCAACTTCAGCGGCAGTGAGGTCGGCGTTAGTGGGAACCACGTCGTAGCCGGCTTCTTCTGCGTTCTGAATAACCTGATCAATGGTGCATCGTCCGGTCAAAACATGATAGGAGGAATACTCCAGACCATGCTTATTGATACCACTTCCCGTCGTGGCATTGCCCTGAGGGTCCATATCAACCAGTAAAACCTTTCGTTTGGTCGCCACCAGAGAGGCGGACAAGTTGATGCAGGAAGTGGTCTTTCCTACCCCACCTTTTTGGTTCGTTACCGCAAGAATTTTTCCCACTGCCAATTGCTACCGTATCGTCTTTGTGTTTTTAAAAAGCTGTTTGTTTAAACTACACGTCTGCCTTCAGGATAACCAGATGCCTCTGTGCTTCACAACCCGGAACGTACAGAGCATGACTTTCCAGAAGGGAAATTTCCGGTCTTGACTGCTTCAGATCAACCAGTTCCTGTTCCGGAAACAGGCCTTTCATTGCCAGAAACTTTCCACCCGCCCTGATCAGATGGTGTGTGCCATTGACCATATCAGCCAGAGAACTGAATGCTCTGGACATAATAACGTCAAACGGCTGGTGTGCCTCAAAGGATTCTACCCGGCAATTTGCCACTGTGACATTTTCAAGACCCAGTTCTGTTTTAGCCTGAGTCATAAAACGGGTTTTCTTACCGTTACTGTCCAGCAACGTGTATTGCTT
>NZ_JAHHPS010000487.1:0-1014 GCF_024606275.1 Endozoicomonas sp. SESOKO4
CACTGACAAACCATCCCTGGAGGCTACCGGGGAAGAGGTAGCCACTGACAAACCAGCCCTGAAGGCTACCGGGGAAGAGGTCGAAAATAAAGGTGGTTCCTTCCAGTACACGCCGGAACAGGCAGAAGTTTTGTACGCTATCCACCTATACGCACAGCAGCACCCTCTCAAACGACAGGCCCTGCAAGTCGCAAATGGTCTGGCCGAATTAGCCGTAATGCACGGTAAGGCAATACCCGACCTTCCGACTTACGATTTTGACGATGAATTTGCATCGTTGCGCTTGCATGTACAGGTTGGAGACAAACTGTCGTTTGATCAGACCAGTCGAATCGTGCAAATCTTCAGGGACCTGAAGACAATCTTCCCTGAATACCTCGACGAGCCCTGCCCTCTGCAAGAAATCCAGACACTAGTGCACAGGGCCAGAAATGAGATGGGATCCGGGGCTGAAGAATACGACAAAGAAATTTTCGGCATGGGCAAATCAGCGATTCGCTTAATCGGGGATGAACCGACTCTGAAAAGCTTCCGGGAATACTTCGCTACCCGTTCTGCCAGCGGTAACAGGATCATAACTCTGCTGCAAGAAGGCCTGATCAGCAAGGTTGAACTTTGGAACTACATAGAGGCCGTCAGAGGAATTGATGACTATCAGACAGTGAATGAATTTGAACACTTCCTTGGCTACAAACACAGCGTCAAGTTGACTCACTTCAAGGCCGCTCTCCGGACGCTGTCCAACAGGGGTGCCGGGGAATTCATTCTGCATATTTTTCCTGCTGTGACTGCCCCGGCGGCTATGAAAGTGTCTGTTGCTGGCATGAAAGAGTACGCAGCTGCGGTCATCGCCAACTACGTCCTTGATGATATTGCCTTTAATAACGGCCGCAGGACGGCAGCATTCCTGGCCAATGTTCAGGATACTATGGCACCTTATGCTAACGCCGCTGGCGTGGCTGAATCTGAGCTGATCAAGGCTATCCATGACACCTTGATGCAGGCTCAGACCGC
>NZ_JAHHPS010000488.1:0-1912 GCF_024606275.1 Endozoicomonas sp. SESOKO4
ATAATGATCGCTTCCGGTGAAAAGATATTTCAACAGGAATACTGTAGCCAAAGTGGCTGGAATACTTCCCAGGCACAGGAGCTTTACGAGTTGCCAGTTAACACTTTTTTGTTGGTGATGAACCCAGACGCCGCTGACTTTGGTCAGGGCGGCATACAACAGGTCCGTTCCTATTGCTATGTGGGTCGGAAATCCGAATAAAAGGAGCAGTGGAGTCATCAGAGACCCGCCTCCTATGCCGGTTAAGCCAACGGCAAAACCCACGCTGGCACCCGCTGAAATGTAGAGCAATGTGTCCATCAAATATGGTCTAAAGTTATAAGTAGCTCAGGCGATGTTTGAAATCATGATTAAAGCTGCATGATTCGCTGGTAACTGTAGCGACCGGCTTGTATTCTTGGAAGTAATTAAATGATATTCTCTTATGCCGCTATGAACTAAGAGTACTCATATTTTTTTCACACTATGGGTAGACGTTAGCTCGACCGGAGGCCATCAATGAAGCTGCAACAACTGCGCTATATCTGGGAGGTCGCTCACCATGATCTCAATGTATCCGCCACAGCGCAGAGTCTATATACCTCGCAACCCGGTATCAGCAAACAGATCCGCCTGCTGGAGGATGAGCTCGGCGTAGAGGTGTTTGCCCGCAGCGGCAAGCATCTGACCCGAATCACCCCGGCTGGTGAAAAAATTATAGAGACTGCAGGTGAGATTCTCAGAAAAGTCGAAAGCATCAAACAGGTGGCACAAGAGTTCAGTGATGAGCGTAAAGGTTCCCTGTCTATTGCAACGACGCATACCCAGGCTCGCTATGCACTGCCTGATATCATCAACAAATTTATTTCTCAGTATCCAGATGTGTCCCTGCACATGCATCAGGGAGCGCCCATCCAGATTGCTGAGATGGCTGCAGACGGCGTGGTTGATTTTGCCATTGCAACAGAAGCGCTCGAACTTTTTAACGATCTGGTCATGATGCCCTGCTATCGCTGGAATCGCTGTGTGCTCGTTCCGAAGGATCATCCGCTGGCACAAATATCTGAGTTGACACTGCAGGATGTTGCCCGGTATCCCCTGGTGACTTACGTCTTTGGCTTTACTGGCCGTTCCAAACTGGACGAAGCTTTTATGAATGAAGGTTTGTCACCCAGAGTTGTATTCACCGCAACCGATGCTGATGTCATCAAAACCTATGTAAGATTGAAGCTGGGTGTGGGTATTGTTGCGAAGATGGCTTACGATCCGGAACTGGATTCTGATCTGGTTCCTCTGAATGCAGACCATCTGTTTGAACCCAGTGTCACTAAGATTGGTTTCAGAAGAGGGACCTTCTTGCGCGGATTTATGTACGACTTCATTCAGCACTTTGCACCACATTTGTCTAAAGAAGTCGTGCAGGAAGCGATTTCAAGACATAACAAAGTAGAAGTGGATGAGTTGTTTTCTGGTATTCAGCTCCCCGATCACTGACTTTTCTATCCTTTGAAGCGGCAGCTGCATCACGCAGCTTGCCGGTTCAGTACTTCCTTGACCAGCTTGAAGTAAACTGTGTAAATTTTCGGTTCCTGACCTTCTTCCTCGACCACAAAGAAGGGGGCCTTGTTCACTTTGTAGAATTCGGCCAGACGAGCCCCTTCGCTTGAAGCATCACCTTCTTTGGCGATCAGTACCTGGTCAATTTTCCCAAAGTGGCCGGAGCTTTCGAGCCGCTCCAAAACTTCACTGCTGGGGTGGAGGAGCCATTGTTGCAGATTCAGACTGCCATCAAGAGTATCAGGAATCCATAACCAAGGTTAAAAACCTGATGACAGCTCTCGAGACTTTCTGCAGGTAAAGAACTATGGGCGAAGAAAAAACAGCATTTTCGTAATAAAATAAACCGCAAGCCACCTACAGGAGACTCTTGATG
>NZ_JAHHPS010000489.1:0-1387 GCF_024606275.1 Endozoicomonas sp. SESOKO4
TCGTTGTTTTACGAGTGACTCGACAGCGGCCTTATTCACAATCGGCTTCAACCAATCACTGAGTTGTTGATCATCTTTTGCCGTGAAGAGGGTCTTTAGTTGATATTGGTGTGGTGCAGGGAACCGTCGAAACCACGCTCTTTCCAGAGCTTTATCATTTTTTACAAGCTCGTGTAGATGTTTGCACACCTTTGCTAAAGCGGTAATCTCTCGAAAACTCAAACAGCGAATAATCATGGACTGTGCTATGTAGGGCAAATTGAGGAATGAAGGTTTATTTTTTTCATGTACAGCAACCTCCCTGCCTGCACTAACACCCGTCGGTGCCTCTTCCAATTGAGGTCGCTTAGGTGTTGGCAAGGGTGAAGCGTTAATGTCGCCAGTGCTGCCAATGCTTTTTGTAGAGTGCATACCTGTTTCTCCATGGCTCCGAGTCAGAATTTATCCTTGTTTTGAGGGGGCATTTAAAATGCGTTGAAAGGTTAGAGCCGGATTTAGTATGAAAGTTCATAAATTCAGGTCAGGCTCCCGGGCAACAGGGCCCTGCATCAATCTTTCCTCCGTAGTTCAGTGATTCTCAGCTCGTTAAATTGATCGACGGTCAACACCTGTCGGCCATCGGCGCTGATGGTGGCTAATTCGATGTCATGCTCGCGCCGAATAACGGCTTTTTTTACCCATGACCCATCGGGTCCAAGGCCATAAATTTTCACCGTTTTGTCGAGACCGACGGTCAACACATGGCAACCATCGGCGCTGAAGGTGGCTGACCGGACCCAACCTTTGTGGGTAATGGTGGCTTTTTTTACCCATAGTCCGGGGGCCTTCTGGCCGTAGATTTTCGCCTTGTTATCTCTGCTGGCGGTCACCACATGGCGACCATCGGCGCTAAAGTGGGCTGAGTTGACTATCTCCTTGTGTGCAATGGTGGCTTCTTTTACCCATGATCCAGGGGCCTTCTGTCCATAGATTTTTGCCATGTTACTACTACTGGCGGTCAACACACGGAGGCTATCGGCGCTGAATTCGGCTGAGTTGACCGGATCACCATGAGAAATCGTGGCTATTTCTTTCCATGATTCATCGTCCTGCAGATCGCAGATTTTTACCGTACCGTCTTTACTGGCGGTGACCAGATGGCGGCCATTGTTGCTGAAAGCGGCAGAGGTGATAGTATCCCCATGGGTAAAGGTGTCTTTTACTGTCCATGATTCATCGTCCTCCTGAACGTAGATGGTCGCAGTATGATTTCGATCGATGACCAACAGATGACGACCGTCGGAGCTTAAGCTGGCCGAGTAGACCGAACAATCATGGTGAACAGTGGCTTTTTCTTCCCATGATCCACCGGTCTCATGGCCATAGATTTTCACCCCATCGTCACTGG